>NZ_JAOCCT010000063.1:0-12508 GCF_029840555.1 Stenotrophomonas sp. GD03877
GCGGGGTGTCCGCGGCATGGATGCCGCGGCCAAGCCCCCAGGGACGGGTTTACGGCGTCCCCCGCAACCGGACCCAGCCCGACTCCCCGCAGGAAACCAGCTTCTGCTGTTGCTGTTGCTGTTGCTCCAGCTCGGAGCAGGTGCAGGGCGCAGCCCTGCCGAACACCCCCCTCTCATGCTGCGCCGCAGAATGCATTCGGCTGAACCTGCATGCTCTACTTGAATCGATCTAAATTCCCGGTCGCACGGGTCGGGCGTCATTCCAGGGGGAGCTCTCTGCCGGTCACGGCAGGGCTCAGCGGAACGGCGCCGGACTGCCCCGGCCGTCTGCCTCCGTGTCATCGACTACAGGAACCCGACATGCGTCCAGTGCCGTCCGCTCCCGCCGTCCCATCGACCTCGCGCCCGCTGACGCGCCTGGCATGCCTGCTGGCGCTTTCGGCCATGCCGATGCTGCTGCAGGCCGCGCCGGCAGCACTGGAGCGTGAGGTCAACACCTTCATCGGCAGCAAAGACGACGGCAATACGTTCCCGGGCGCGTCGGCACCGTTCGGCCTGATCCAGGTCAGTCCGATCGGCAGCCACTATTCGGGCTGGCGTTACGACGACGAGAAGATCCGTGGTTTCGGCCACTCCTTCATCTCCGGCGCCGGTTGCTGGGAGCAGGGTGGGCAGGTGTCCATCCTGCCGGTCACCGGCAGCATCGGTCCGGGCGGTGATTTCGATACCGGCAACGCCAAGCAGTTCGATCACAAGGCCTACGCATCGAACTACACCCATGACGGCGAGATCGGTCAGGCCGGCTACTACAAGGTGCGCCTGACCAGCTACGGCGGCATTGATGCCGAGGCCACCGCGCGCACCCGTGCCGCCGCCGAGCGCTATACCTTCAGCCAGCGCCAGGGCGACGGCCACGTGCTGGTCAATGTCGGCCAGGCCAACGAGCGCCATTCGGTGATCGGCAGCGTGGTCGACGTCGTCGGCGACCGCGTGGTCGAAGGCAAGCTGGTCACCAAAAGTTTCTGCGGCGGCCATCAGTACACCACCTGGTTCCGCATCGAGTTCGACCGCCCGTTCAAGGCGCATGGCACCTGGGGCGAGGGCGGTGGCCTGCCGGGCGCACGCCACAGCATGGAAGGCGAGCAGAAGCCGAACGGTGCCTGGCTCAGCTTCGACCTGGCCAAGGGCCAGTCGGTGACGGCGGTCAGCGCGATCTCGCACGTGGACGCCGAAGGCGCGCGCACCAACCTGCGCGCGGAGGGCATGCAGGGCGGGGCGCTGCTCGGTTTCGATCGGATGCGCGCGCTGTCCCAGCAGTCGTGGCGCGAGCAGCTGGGCCGGGTGCGCGTGCAGGGTGGCAACGCCGACGACCGCGCCGTGTTCTACAGCGCGGTCTACCACGCGCTGCTGCAGCCGATGACCGGCAACGACGCCGATGGCCGCTACCGCGGCTATGACGATGGCATCCACCGTGCCGACGGCTGGACTTACTACGAGTACTTCTCGCTGTGGGATACCTACAGGGCGCAGAACCAGTGGCTTGCGCTGACCCGCCCGGACGTGGCGCGTGACATCGGCCGTACCCTGCTGGCGATCGACGAACAGGGCGGTTGGCTGCCGCGCTGGGGCTATGCCAACTTCGAGACCAACATCATGACCGGCGATCCGGTCACGCCGTTCATGGTCGACCTGTGGCGCTTCGGCGCGCTCAAGGGGCGCGAATCGCAGGCCTGGGATGCGCTGCGTCGCAATGCGTTCGGCACGCCGCCGTTGAACTCGCGCATGGCCGGCCGCTCGGGCAACCCGACCTACCTGGACAAGGGCTATGTGGTCTACGACCGCGCGTTCCCGTCCAAGGGCATGGACGTTGATCCGCATCACGGCGGATCGGCCACGCTGGAATACGCGCTGGCCGACTGTGCGCTCTCGCAGATGGCCGACGGTCTGGGCCATGCCCAGGATGCGGCGACGCTGCGTGAGCGCGGACGCAACTGGCGCAAGGTGTGGGACCCGCAGGTGCGCGACGCCGAGACCGGCTTCACCGGTTTCCCGCGCCCGCGTACCGAGGATGGCCAGTGGTATACGCCGGCCGATGGCCACTACAGCCCGCGTTCGCACCATGGCTTCCATGAGGGCACCGCGTGGCAGTACCAGTGGCTGGCGCAGCAGGACGTGCCGGGCCTGGTCGAAGCGATGGACGGCCGCGAACAGGCCGGCCGCCGCCTCGATGCCTTCTTCGCGATGGATGCGCTGCAGGCCGACCCGCTCAACGCTGCCCGCAAGGAGTGGGTGGTCGGGCCGTACAGCTACTACAACCAGTTCCGCTACAACCCGAACAACGAACCGGACCTGCACTCGCCGTGGCTGTACACCCTGATCGGCCAGCCGTGGAAGACCGCCGCCGTGGTGCGTGCCGCGCAGCAGTTGTTCACCAATGCGCCCAACGGCGTGACCGGCAACGATGACCTCGGCACGATGTCGGCCTGGTACCTGTTCAGTGCCATCGGCGTGTATCCGGCGGTGCCGGGCAGCGGCCAGTTCCTGCTGCACACCCCGCGCTTCAGCAAGGTGGAAGTGGACATGGGCAACGGCCGGACCCTGCGCATCGACGCACCGGGCGCCGATGGCCGCCGCCTGCAGTATGTGCAGGGCGTGCAGGTCGACGGCCAGGCGCATGCACCGGTATGGCTGGACTGGAACCGCCTGCAGCAGGGCCCGCGCCTGCACTTCGCGCTCGATGCGAAGGCGCCGGAGCAGGGCTGGGGCACGGCGGTGAAGGACCTGCCGGTGTCCTGGTGCGCGGCACCGGGCAGCCAGCTGCGCTGAGACGGACTGTGCCGTTCGCGGTCACCCAGCGAACGGCACGGCACGACAGGGCCCTGATCCATTAGGCTTGAGCATCCAGCGGAGTCCGGGAAGACGATGAACGACAACGGCAGCAGTCCCAGCAAGCGCGCCGGCAAGGCGGTGACGGTGACCGACATCGCGCGTGCCATCGGCGTGTCACGGGCAACCGTGTCGCTGGTGCTGCGTGGCAGCCCACTGGTCAACGTCGATACCCGCGCCAAGGTCGAGGCCGAACTGCGCCGCCAGCGCTATGTCTACAACCGCGCGGCGGCCAACCTGCGCCGGCGGACCTCGTCGAGCATCGCGCTGGTGATCAACGATCTGTCCAACCCGTTCTTCGCCGAGTTCGCGTCCGGCGTAGACGAGGCGCTGGGCGGGCGCGGCTACGTGACCCTGCTTGGCAGTACCGGTGAATCGCCGGAGCGCCAACAAGCGGTGCTGTCCACGCTGATGGAGCACACCCCGGCCGGACTTATCCTGTCTCCAGCCGAAGGCAGCGACACCGCGCAGCTGCGGCAGGCGCTGGGTGCCAATGCCAACGTGCTGCTGTTCAACCGCGAACTGGAAGGGGCCGACTGGGACTTCCTGACCCTGGACAACCAGCACGGCGCCTATCTGGCGACGCGCCACCTGATCGAGCGCGGCCATCGCCAGATCGCCTTCTTCGGCGGCCACGCCGCATCGAGCTCGTGCCACCAGCGGCGTGCCGGGTTCCAGCAGGCGCTGGCCGAGGCCGGCCTGTCGCTGCCGCCGGGCTGGATGATCGAGTCGGCGCCGAACCGGCTGGAAGCCGCTGCGCGCACCGATGAGCTGTTTGCCGATGGCCATCGCCCGAGTGCAGCGGTCTGCTACAACGACACCGTCGCGCTGGGCCTGATGCTGGGCCTGAACTCGCGAGGCATTCGTCCGGGCGGTGACTTTGCCGTGACCGGCTTCGACGATATTTCCGAGGCATCGGTCGCGGTGCCGCCATTGACCACGCTCACCGCCGATCCGCGCGAGCGAGGCCGGCAGGCGGCCGCGCTGCTGCTGCAACGATTGGACGAACCGGACGCGCCACCACGGCGCACGGTGGCGCCGGTGCAGTTGCGCATCCGCGAAAGCAGTGCCGCACGGCCGAACTGATTCCTTCCACATACCCCTTCCACGCAACAACGACCTTCCGCGCATCGAGGCGCGTACCGCATGCCGATCTCCGCAACGCCCCGTCCATCGGGTTCTTCGGGCAACGCACCCGCCGTCACCAACGGCAAGGCGCTGGCCGTGGTCACCACGATCTTCTTCATGTGGGGCTTCCTGACCTGCCTCAATGACATCCTGATCCCGCACCTGAAGGCAGTGTTCGAGCTGAACTACGCCAAGGCGATGCTGGTGCAGTTCACCTTCTTCGGCACCTATTTCCTGATGTCGCTGCCGGCTGGCCGCCTGGTGGCGGCGCTGGGCTACAAGAAGGGCATCGTGGCCGGCCTGGTGATCGCCGGTATCGGCGCACTGGGATTCTGGCCGGCGGCCGAGCTGCGCGTGTATGGCGCCTTCCTCGGCGCACTGTTCGTGCTGGCCACCGGCATCACCGTGCTGCAGGTTGCTGCGAACCCCTACGTCGCGCTGCTGGGCCCGGAGCAGACCAGCTCCAGCCGCCTGACCCTGGCGCAGGCACTGAACTCGCTGGGCACGGCCATCGCCCCGATCTTCGGCGGCATGCTGATCCTGTCCAACACGGTCAAGAGCGCCGATGAACTGAACGCGCTGCCGGCTGCCGAACAGCTGGCCTACCGCGCCGCCGAGGCGCAGGCCGTGCAGGGCCCCTACGTAGGCCTGGCGGTAGCGCTGGTACTGCTGGCGCTGTTCGTGTTCCTGTTCCGCCTGCCGGCACTGAGCGACGCCACTGAACAGGCCGACCAGGGCCATCACCACAGCTACCTGGATGCGCTGCGCAAGCGCCACCTGCTGCTGGGCGTGCTGGGCATCTTCTTCTACGTCGGTGCCGAAGTATCAATCGGCAGCTTCCTGGTCAACTACCTGTCGATGCCGAACATCGGTGGCTTCAGCGAACAGGAGGCCACCCACTACGTGTCGGCCTACTGGACGATGGCAATGATCGGCCGCTTCGCCGGCTCGGCGCTGCTGGCGCGCTTCTCGCCCAGCCGCCTGCTGGCGATCTTCGCGCTGGTCAACGTGGCACTGCTGGTCACGACGATGCTGACCTCCGGCAACATCGCGCTGTACTCGGTGGTGGCGATCGGCCTGTTCAATTCGATCATGTTCCCGACCATCTTCGCGCTGAGCATCGAGCGCCTGGGCCCGCTGACCAACAAGGGCTCCAGCCTGCTGATCATGGCCATCGTCGGCGGTGCCGTGGTGCCGTACCTGCAGGGCGTGCTGGCCGACCACATCGGTGTGCAGGCCAGCTTCATCCTGCCGCTGCTGTGCTACGGCTACATCATTTTCTACGGACTGGTCGGCGCACGTACGCCGGCTTCCGCAACGCAGGGAGGCTGAGTCCGGAATGGGTTCCATCGTTTGCTTCGGCGAAATTTTGATCGATCTACTAGCGCAGCCGCCGGCCTCGGCCGACACGCCGCGCGCGTTCCTGCAGTACGCCGGCGGGGCGCCGGCCAACGTTGCGGTGGCGGCAGCGCGGCTGGGTGCCAAGACCCAGTTCGTCGGCATGCTGGGCCGCGACATGTTCGGTGACTTCCTGGCCGAGAGCCTGGTCGAACACGGCGTAGGCACGGATTACATCGTGCGTACCGACGCGGCGAAGACCGCGCTGGCCTTCGTCGCGCTGGATGCCAGCGGCGAGCGCAGTTTCAGTTTCTACCGTCCGCCGGCGGCCGACCTGCTGTTCCGTGACAGCGACTTCCAGGCCGGGTGCTTCGACAGTGCGCAGTGCTTCCACGTCTGCTCCAACAGCCTGACCGAGCCGTCCATCGCCGGGGCGACCTTCGCCGGCATGGATCGTGCGCGTGCTGCCGGTGCGGTGGTCAGCCTGGACCTCAACCTGCGTCCTGCCCTGTGGCCGGCCAGCGAGGACCCGACGCCACGCTTGTGGCAGGCGCTGGAGCGCGCTGATCTGGTGAAACTGTCGCGCGAGGAGCTGGACTACCTGGCCGCGCCGCTGGGCGCCGATGGCGATGCGGCGGTGCTGCGACGCCTGCTGGCCGCGCAGGCGCGTTGGGTGATCGTCACCGATGGTGCAGCGACGCTGCATTGGTACACCCGCGACAACCACGGCACGGTCACCAGCTTCCGCGTAGCCACCGTCGATACCACGGCCGCTGGCGATGCCTTTGTCGGTGGCGTGCTGGTCGGACTGCTGGAGCGTGGCGGGGCGGGCGCAGGCTTTGCCGCGTTCTGCCAGGACCCGGAGGCGATCACCGCCACGCTGCGCTTCGGCGCTGCGGTCGGCGCACTGGCTGTTACCCGCAAGGGCGCGTTCGCCGCGATGCCCTCGCTCGATGAAGTGCAGCAGCTGCTGCAGGCACAGGACATTACTGCATGAGCACCTCGCCCGATTTCCGTTCGCCCGCGTTCCTGCGCGCGCACATCGCCGATACGATGGCGTTCTACCATCCGCGCTGCATCGATCCGAACGGCGGCTTCTTCCACTACTTCCGTGACGACGGCAGCATCTACGATGCCAGCCACCGCCACCTGGTGAGCAGCACGCGCTTCGTCTTCAACTACGCGATGGCCTACCGCGAATTCGGCAATGCCGAATACCGCGATGCAGTCGAGCACGGCGTGCGCTACCTGCGCGAGGTGCATCGCAATCCGGTTACCGGTGGCTATGCTTGGACCCTGCGCGACGGCAAGGTCGAGGACGACATGAACCACTGCTATGGCGTGGCCTTCGTGCTGTTGGCCTACAGCTGTGCGCTGAAGGCCGGTGTCGAGCAGGCCCGCGCATGGATGGACGAGACTTGGCAGCTTCTGGAAGCGCGCTTCTGGGAGCCGCAGCACGGCCTGTACAAGGACGAGGCCGATGGCCAGTGGAACTTCACCGGCTACCGCGGCCAGAACGCCAACATGCACATGTGCGAGGCGATGCTGTCGGCGTTCGAGGCCAGTGGCGAGCAGCGCTACGTGGAACGCGCGCTGCAACTGGCCGACAACATGACCCGCCGCCAGGCCGCCAAGGCTGGTGGTCTGGTCTGGGAGCACTACGATTCCAACTGGGAGATCGACTGGGACTACAACCTGGACGATCCCAAGCACCTGTTCCGCCCATGGGGCTTCCAGCCGGGGCATCAGACCGAGTGGGCCAAGCTTCTGCTGATCCTCGATCGCCACGTGCAGGCCGACTGGCTGGTGCCGACCGCCCAGCATCTGTTCGATGTGGCCGTGGCCCGCAGCTGGGATGAGGTGCGTGGTGGCCTCTACTACGGCTTCGCGCCGGAATCGCGCCGGCAGCCGGGCATGGAGGGCGCCCCGATCGGTGGCGACAGCTTCGTCTGCGACGACGACAAGTACTTCTGGGTGCAGGCCGAAACGCTGGCTACCGCGGCGCTGATGGCTCAGCGAACTGGTGATGAGCGCTACTGGCAGTGGTACGAGCGCATCTGGGCGTACTCGTGGGAACACTTCGTCGACCACCAGTACGGCGCCTGGTTCCGCATCCTCGATGCCGACAACCGCAAGTACAGCGACGAGAAGAGCCCGGCCGGCAAGGTGGATTACCACACCATGGGCGCGTGCTACGAAGTGCTGAACGTGGTGCGTTGAGGTTGGTACGCCGGGCATGGCCCGGCACTGCCGTGAACTGGACTTGCAGGTAGCGCGGGGCCATGCCCGGCGGAAAAACAGGAGCATCCCGTGCATCGCCTTCCCCTCGTTGTCCGCCTGCTACTGCTGCTGATCGCAGCCTCTGCGTTCCCTGCACTGGCGGCCCCGCTGCAGGCGCAGTGGGAGTTCCGAATGCTGCCTGGCGACGCGCAGGGCGCGGCCCATCCCGGTCTACAGCAGTGGCGTGCGGCCCAGGTGCCCGGCAGCGTGCACACCGACCTGCTGGCCCACGCGCTGATCCGCGATCCCTACGTTGGCGCGCCGGAGGCCGAGCTGCAGTGGATCGGCCTGGCGGACTGGGAGTACCGCGCCCGCTTCGACGTGGATGCCGCGACGCTGGCCAAGCCCAATGCCGAACTGCGCTTCGACGGGCTGGATACCTACGCCGAGGTCGAGCTCAACGGCAAGCCGCTGCTGCGCGCGGACAACGCACACCGCAGCTGGCGTGCACGCGTGGAAGGACGCCTGCGCGCGAACGGCAATGAACTGCAGATCGTGTTCCGTTCGCCGATCCGCACGCTGCTTCCGGGCGTACAGGCGATGCCGCACAAGATCGCCGGCAACTATCCTTCGCCCTATGGCGACGAGCCCAAAGACGCGATGGTCGGCAACTTCGCGCGCAAGCCGGCCTACCACTTTGGTTGGGACTGGGGCCCGCGCTATGTCACTGCCGGCGTCTGGCGCGGTGTCGATCTGCAGGCCTGGGATACGCATCGATTGACCGATCTTGCTGTGCGCACCGATGCATTGAGCGCGGAGCAGGCGAAGTTGGCGGTGCTGCTGCAGGTGGAGCAGGGGAATGCCGCCGGTTCTGCGGTGGTCAATGTGGATGTGCGCGATCCGCAGGGTCGCAGCGTGGCCCTGGTGAAGCGCACGGTGCTGCTGAAGCCCGGCCAGAACAGCATCGAGGTTCCGGTTGAACTGGCCGATCCGCGGCGCTGGTGGCCAGTAGGCCACGGTGCGCAGGACCGCTACACGGTGCAGGCCCGCCTGGGCGACGGTGGCGCGCCGGAACTGGCACGCGAGCAGCGCATCGGCCTGCGCACGGTTGAACTTCGCCGCGAGGAAGACGGCAAGGGCGGGCAGGGCTTCGCTTTCGTCATCAATGGCGTGCCGATCTTCGCCAAGGGCGCGAACGTGATTCCGTTCGATGCCTTCCCCGCGCGCGTCGATGCCGCGCGATTGCGCCAGGTGCTGACGGCCGCGCGCGACGCCAACATGAACATGCTGCGCAACTGGGGCGGCGGCTATTACGAGGACGACGTTTTCTTCGACATCGCTGACGAGCTGGGCCTGCTGGTCTGGCAGGACTTCATGTTCGGCGGTGGCATGCAGCCGGGCTACGATCCGGCCTTCCGTGCCAGCGTGGTGGCCGAGGCGCGCGACAACGTGCGGCGCCTGCGGCACCACCCCAGCATCGTACTGTGGTGTGGCAACAACGAGGAAGAAACCGCCTGGAAGGACTGGGGCCATGGTCGCGACCTGAAGGCGGCCGACCCGGCATTTGCAGCGAAGGTGTGGCAGGGCTATGTCGACCTGTTCGGCAATGACCTGCGCCAGGTAGTAGGTGAGGAGGGGTTGGGCGTGCCGTACTGGTCCAGCTCGCCCAGCAACGACCTGGATGAGAAAGCCAACGATTCCACTCGCGGCGACAAGCACTACTGGCAGGTCTGGGGCAATCCGGCGCTGCCGGTGCAGGCCTACCTGCGTGAGACGCCGCGCTTCATGTCCGAGTACGGGCTGCAGGCGTGGCCTTCGGTGGCGACGGTGGACCAGATCGCCACACGCGCCGAGCAGCGCATCGACAGCCCAGTGATTCGCGCGCACCAGAAGTTCATGGCGGGCGAGGGCAACAGCCGCCTGCTGCACTACATCGAACTGGGTTACGGCACGGCGAAGGACTTCGAGGACTTCGTCTACCTCAGCCAGGTGATGCAGGCCGACGGCATCGCCCTGGCCGCGCTGCATCATCGTGCCTCGCGACCGTACACGATGGGCTCGCTGTACTGGCAGCTCAACGACGTCTGGCCGGGTGCTTCCTGGTCCAGCGTGGACTATTTCGGTCGCTGGAAGGCACTGCATTTCGCTGCGCGGCGCTTCTTCGCGCCGGTGACGGTGGCGGCGTTGCGTGACGAGGGCAGCACGCGGGTGCGCCTGATCAATGATGGCACCGCGCAGGATGCGCGTTGGCGGCTGCGGGTGATGGACGTGGAGGGCAAGGTGCTGCGCCGCCGTGAGGAAGCGGTCGCGTTGGCAGCAGAAGGTGTCACCTTGATCGGAGACTTCCGCGATGCCGAGTTGCTGGCCGGTGCCGACCCGAAGCGCACGGTGGCAGTATTCGAGCTGCTGCAGAATGGGGCGGTGAGCGCGCGGCAGGTGGTCGGATTCGTCGAAGCCAAGGACCAGGTGTTGCCGCGGCAGAAGCTCAAGGCTACGTTGTCCATCGAAGGCGACCACTATCGACTGCGGCTGGAAAGCGCGGCTTACGTGCGCGCGGCGTGGATTGATTTCGGTGCGTTGGATGTGCAGGTCGAAGACAACCTGCTGGACCTGCTGCCCGGCGAAACCCGCGATATCGCCGTGCGCGGTCCAGTGGATCTGACGACGCTGCGAGAAGCGTTGAAGGTAAAAACCCTCAACGATCGTTGAGGGCAGGTGAACCATGTTCTGGTAGGTGTCAACCTTGGTTGACACATCGGTGGTATGCCAACCAAGGTTGGCAACTACCAGAAGCGGAGCCGGGTAGGTGCGGACCGTTGGTCCGCACACCTTTCTTTTTTAAAGTTGAATCTGCTGGAAATTCTCGACCCGCTCGTGGCCGTTGGCGGCCTGGCCGGTGCGCGGCAGCGGGTAATCGTCCAGGCGGTCGATCAGGCGGGTCTGCAGTCCAGCTTCGCGGGCGGCGTCCAGTTCCTCCACCACATCCGACAGGAACAGGATCTCGCCGGCCGGAACGCCAATGGCCTGCACGATTCGGCGGTAGCTGTCGGCCTCACGCTTGCCGCCGATTTCGGTGTCGAACCAGCCCGACACCAGCGGGCTGAGGTCACCGGCGTCGCTGAAGCCGAAGAACAGCTTCTGCGCCGGTACCGAGCCGGAGGAGTACACGTACAGCGGCAGGCCGGAGGCCTGCCAGCCCTTCAGCGCCGGCGCCACTTCCGGGTAGAAGTGCGCGGTGTAATCGCCGCGACGGTAGCCCTCGTCCCAGATCAGGCCCTGCAGCGCCTTCAGTGCGGTGTGCTTGCGGTCCTGGTCGATCCAGCCCTGCAGCGTCTCGGCCACCAGGCTGTCCTGGCAGGCACCGCCGATCTCGGTAGCCACCGCATCCAGCCAGCGGCGGACCTCCGGCTGCTGGCCGTGTTCGGTGACGAACGCGGGCAAGGCCTTGCGGGCATAGGGGAACAGCACGTTCTTGACAAACGAGATGCTGCTGGTGGTGCCTTCGATGTCGGTCAGGATGACGCGGGGCTGCATGGATCAGGACGCCTGGGTAGGTACGTAACGGGGGAATTTCTGCGCGATGTCTGTGCCGGTGAAGTGACCGACCCAGCCATCCGGCTCGGTGAAGAAGCGGATCGCCACGAAGCTCGGCTCATCACCCATGTCGAACCAGTGGGTGGTGCCATCGGGCACGGCGATCAGGTCATCCTTCACGCACTCGATCTCGTAGACCTTGTCTTCCACGTGCAGGGTGAACAGGCCGGACCCGGCGACAAAGAAGCGAACCTCGTCTTCCTTGTGGAAGTGTTCGTCGAGGAACTTCTTGCGCAGCTCGGCACGGTTCGGGTTGTCCGGGGCGATCGAGGCCACGTCCACGCTCTTGAAGCCGTTCTCGGCGACCAGGCGGTCGATGTCGGCGCGGTACGCCGCGAACACTTCCTCCTGGCTGGCACCGGGCGCGACCGGTGCGGTGGCCTGCCAGCGTTCGAAGGTGACGCCGATCTTCTGCAGTTCGGCAGCGATGAGCGCGCCGTCCTGGGTGTCCAGCAGCGGCGATTCGGGGCGGGTGTCGTCGTAGATGCGCAGTCGGCTCATGGCGGCAGCTTGAACGTCTCGGGGGGAAGACAGGGTAGCAGGGTGGGGGCGAGGCGCAGATTCCGGATCGGCATCTGCACCTGCGCGCCGGTTCAGCCGCGCAGCTTGCGCAGCTCGAGCTCGCAGTGGAACAGGAACTCGAACGCTTCCAGGTGGCGGCGCGCCTCGGCCATGTCGCGACCCCAGGCATACAGGCCGTGGCCATCGATCAGGTAGCCCCACAGGTTCTGCCGGTCGAGCAGGTCATCGACCTGCTTTGAAAGCACGTTCATGTCCTGGGTGTTGGCGAACACTGGTACGTCGATGGCCATCTCGTGGGTGCTGTTGCCGGCGAAGGCCTTCAGCAGCTCGTAGCCTTCCAGGCGGATATGGCCCTGCGGCGCGTACAGGCGCGAAGCGATGGTCTGCACCGGCGAATGGGTGTGCAGCACGCAGCCGATCTCCGGGAAGCGGCGGTACAGCTGGGTGTGCAGCAGGGTTTCGGCGGACGGACGCAGCGGGCGGCCGACGGCCAGGCCGTCGAAGTCCACCACCATGATGTCGTCCTCGATCAGGCGGCCCTTGTCCTTGCCCGAGACGGTGATCGCGGCGTGGCGGTCGTCCAGGCGGTGGGAGAAGTTGCTGCTGGTGGCCGGGGTCCAGCCGGCCTGGGCCAGCTCGCGGACGTTGTCGATCAGCAGCTGGGCCAGTTCGCTCAGGCGCGCGGTGTCGTACGGGAAGGTGGGGGCGTTCATGCCGGCGATTTTACTGGATTCGGCCAACGGCTGAGCCCCTCGTGGCTGAGAGGTGGTTGGTTGGTCACGGAAAGCGGTTCATGGAGGTGGCGGGGCGGGTGGGCCGT
>NZ_JAOCCT010000064.1:0-12009 GCF_029840555.1 Stenotrophomonas sp. GD03877
CGCCATCCATGGCGCTTACGCCCCTGCGCAACCTACCCGCGCGGCCTTGGACGGTTTCCGTGCCGTCCACCATGGAATCAACAGAAAGAGCGGAGAGCGAAAAGCAGAAAAGCCGCGGCAGTGCCGCGGCTTTTCCTGTAGCGCCGAGCCGATGCTCGGCTGCCGATACACCTCAGTGCTTGGCTTCTTCCTTGGCGGCGTTGGCCTTGGCGTCATTGGCGACATCACGTGCCTTGTCGGCAACCTTCTGCGCGGCGTTGGCGGTCGCGTCGCTGGCGTGTGCGGCGGCGTCGGTTGCGGCGTCCTTGGCCTTGTCAGCCGCGTTCGCGGTGGCGTCTGCAGCCTTGTCCAGCGCCTGCTGGGTATCGGCGGCGGCCTGCTCGGACGCGGCAGCGGTCTTGTCGGCGGCGTTGCGGGTGGCTTCGGCGGCCTTGTCCACGGCGTCACGGGCGGCAGCGCCTGCGCTGTCGGCAGCCTGCTGTGCGTCCTGCTTGGCCTGTTCGGCTTCCGGGCCCTTGCAGGCGGCCAGGGCCAGCAGCAGGGAGGCGGCCAGCAGGGTGGTGGTGATCGGACGAATCTTCATGGCGGTCTCCGGTACTGCAATGGATGGGGACGCCAGCCTATTCATGCCGTTGTGAAGACGGGGTCGCGATGTAGCGGCTCAGTCGCGCGCATTTCGACAAAAGAAAAAGCCGCTGGCGAACCAGCGGCTTTTCCAGAACAGCGTGAAGAAAGAAGTTATTACTTCTTGGCTTCTTCAGCAGCGTCCTTGGCCTTCTCAGCGGTGCCTTCAGCAGCCTTGGCAGCGTCAGCAGCGGCGCCGGCAGCGGCGTCGGTGGCAGCAGCGCCAGCCTGGGCAGCAGCGTCAACCGAAGCGTCAGCAGCGGTGGCGGCGGTGTCAGCGGCCTGCTGGGCAGCGTCGGCGGTCTGGGCGCCAGCAGCGGCGGCCTGGTCGGCAGCAGCCTGGGCTTCGGTGGCGGCTTCGTTGGCCGAAGCAGCGGCGTCCTGGGCAGCTTCCTGCTTCGAGCAGGCGGCCAGGGCCAGAGCCAGGGACATCGCGACCAGCAGCTTGTTGATGCTCATTGTGTGAATCCTCGTCGTTAGAATTAGGCAACGCGCATGCTGCGCGCCGACAACATGATGACAAGCCAAGATTGGGTGTCAAGCGATCCCGCATTCATTTTTGCGAAATCATCGTTAAATCCATTTAAATCAATTCGATGGCGATAGCCGTTGCTTCGCCACCGCCGATGCACAGGGTGGCAATGCCGCGCTTGCCACCGCGCGTGCGCAGGGCGTTGACCAAGGTCACCACCAGGCGTGCACCGGAGGCACCGATCGGATGGCCCAGTGCGCAGGCACCGCCATTCACGTTGAGCTTCTCATGCGGGATGCCCAGTTCGCGCATCGGCGCCATCGCCACCACGGCAAAGGCTTCGTTGATTTCAAACAGATCGACCTGGTCCAGCGACCAGCCGGTCTTGTCCAGCAGCTTGTGCAGCGCGCCGATCGGGGCGGTGGTGAACCACTCCGGTTCCTGCGAATGGGTGGCGTGGCCGACGATGCGGGCCAGCGGGGTGATGCCTCGCGCGGCAGCGTCCTCTTCGGTCAGCAGGACCACTGCGGCGGCGCCGTCAGAGATGCTGGAGGAACTGGCGGCGGTCACGCTGCCGTCCTTCTTGAAGGCCGGGCGCAGGGTCGGGATCTTGGCGATGTCCGAGCGGCCGGGCTGCTCGTCGGTGGTGACCTCGACCTCGCCCTTGCGGGTGGTGACCTTCACCGCGACGATTTCATCGGCGAACGCACCGTTGGCCTGGGCCGCCTGCGCGCGCTTGACCGATTCGATGGCGTAGGCGTCCTGCTCTTCGCGGCTGAACTGGTACTTGTCCACGGCGCATTCGGCGAATTCACCCATCGCCTTGCCGTCGTATGCGTTGACCAGGCCATCGTGGGCCATGTGATCGACCGCCTGGAAGTTGCCGAAGCGGTTGCCGGTGCGCGAGTTGGGCAGCATGTGCGGCGCGTTGGACATCGATTCCATGCCGCCGGCGACCACGATGCTGGCCGAACCGGCCTTGATCAGGTCATGGCCGAGCATGATGGTCTTCATGCCCGAGCCGCACACCTTGTTCAGCGTGGTGGCACCGGTTGACAGCGGGATGCCGGCAGCGATCGCCGCCTGGCGGGCCGGCGCCTGGCCCAGATTGGCCGGCAGCACGCAGCCCATGAGGACTTCGGAAACGTCGCTGGCCGGGATGCCCGACTGTTCCAGGGCGGCGGCGATGGCGGCCGCGCCAAGGGTCGGGGTCGGCACGCCGTTGAACTGGCCGAGGAAGGAGCCGATGGCGGTGCGCTTGGCGGCGGCGATGACGATGTTGGACATGGCAATCTCGTTGATGCGTAAGCAATGTTCGGAAAGGAGACCGTGGGCCGTTGGAAGCGCCCCGGTTTCCCGGCAGACTGCGTGGGGGTCGGCCCAAGTATAGAGGGTCGGGGAGGGCCGCCGTTGGACGGCGCCGCATGCCTGCCGGCACAAGGGCGGGCCAACGTTCATGGGAAGGAATCGATGAAACGCACGACGACGGTGAGATCTGCCCTGGCAACCGCGCTGGCACTGGCGCTGACGGCCTGTGGTGGAGGTGGCGGGGGCGGCAACGTGCGCATCGATACACCCCCACCACCGCCGCCACCGACTACCCCGCCACCGACGACGCCGCCCCCGGTCAAACCACAGGAGCCGGCTTTCGACGCGCATCTGTCAGTCACCAATGCGCGCGCCGCACAGGCTGCCGGCCTGACCGGTCAGAACGTGCGCATCGGCATCGTCGATTCCGGCGTGCAGCGCAATGCGGTGGCATTGAATGGCCGGGTGCTGGCCAACCTCAACTACATCGATCCGGCCAGAAACAATCTGGGTGTCGATGATGTGGTCGGCCACGGCACCGCCGTGGCCAGCCTCGCCGCCGGCGCGGCAACGGGCTCCTGGCCGGGCGGCATCGCGCCAAAGGCGCAGATCGTGTCGGCACGGATCATTGCCGACAAACCGCCGACCGACGACGGCAGCGGACGCGGCAATGCATTCAGCGGACCGCTGGGTGTGGCCCAGGTCCACCAGGACCTGATCAGCTACAACGTGAAGGTGATGAACAACTCGTGGGGTGGCCTGTACTGGACCGACCTGCCGACCACCGCGCAGGTGGCCGCCGAGTATCGTCCCTTCGTGATCAACCACGGCGGGCTGGTGGTGTTTGCCGCGGGCAATGATGGCCGCGGCGAACCGAGCAGCCTGGCCGCGCTGCCCAGCCAGCAGGGCGTGGCCGGCACGCTGCCGGCCGCCGATCTGGAGCGCGGCTGGCTGGTGGCCACCGCCGTGGATCCGTATGCGCCCGGTACGTTGGCCAGCTATGCCAATGCCTGCGGCCAGGCAGCCCGGTACTGCCTGGCGGCGCCAGGCAGCGCGGTCTATCCCGATGCCAATGGTGGCAGCTACTACTGGAACTACGGCACGTCATTTGCGGCGCCCTTGATTTCCGGCGCGGCGGCGCTGGTCTGGGAGCGCTTCCCGTACTTCAGCAACGATCTGGTGCGGCAGACCCTGCTGGGCACCGCCAAGGACATCGGCGCGCCGGGCGTGGATCCGGTGTTCGGCTACGGCCTGCTCGACATCGGCCGTGCGATCAACGGTCCGGGCCGTTTCGATTGGGGGGATGTGGTCGCCAACGTGGATCTTGCTTCGACCGGCTCGGCGTGGCGCAACGATATCGTCGGCAGCGGCGGCCTGGTCAAGCAGGGCGGGGGCACCCTGGTGCTGGCCGGAAACAACAGTTACACCGGCGCCACCCGCATCGAACGCGGCATCCTGTCGCTGCAGAACGGTGGTGTGGTCCGTTCCAATGTGACCATTCTCGGCCAGTCCGATCCGGATTCGACCGGCCTGCAGTTCAATGGCGGCACGCCCCGCGTGATCGGCAATGTGGTCAACGGCAGCAGCGTTTTCCTCACCACCGGCAACACCACCGGCACCATCGAGGGCAACTACACCCAGCAGGCCGGTGCACAGCTGATGATCGCACTGGGCGCCAATGCGCTGCAGGTCACCGGCAATGCCGCGATCGACGGTGGCGTGCGCGTGCATGGCTTCGTTTCCGGCTACGTGCCACAGAACGGCAGCCGCCAGGACCTGATCCATGCGGCAGGCGGACTCAGTGGCACCTTCAGTACGCCGGCTACCTCCAGTGGCCTGCAGGGGCTGTCGTTGCTGCAGAGCAGTTACGGCTACGACAGCAACAACGCCTGGTTGAACCTGACCCAGGTCAGCGTCACCGCAGCGGCCAGCGGCCTGGGGGCGTCCGCCCAGGCGGCAGCACAGCGCCTGGAAGGTGCATTCGCAGCACTCGACAGAAACGCAGGGCTGCAGGGATCGGCCTTTGGTGCAGCGGCCGGCGCCCTGCAGTGGACCGGCGGTGGCCCGCAGGGCCTGGCCGCCAGCCTGCAGAGCCTGTCCGGTCAAGCGCACGCCCGTGCCGAAGCGGCGACCTTCGACAGCATCGACATGTCGCGGCGTGCGATCGCCGAGCGCTTCGATCGTGTACAGGCCGCACCGCGCCTGCGCGGGAGCTGGCAGAGCGCGCTGGGTGAGGCGGGGCAGGGCAGCTTCGCCGGCAACGCTGCCGACAGCCGGGGCTGGATGGCCGGCCAGGATCTGCCACTGGGCAGCAACGGTCTGATGGGCGTGGCGTTTGGCGAGACCCGAAGTAATGGTGGCAGCAGTTTCGGCGGCGATCGTGGGCGTGATCGCCAGGCGCAGGCGCAGCTGTACGCGGGCTGGAATCTGGGGCGTGGCTACGCGCTGGCCTAGGTCGGAAGCGGCCAGTTCACCCGCGCGCTGGATCGTCAGCTGCTGCTCGGTGCGGGCGCCTATGGTGTCTCTGCGCGGTATGGTGGCCGTTTCAGCAGTGCCAGCGTGGAGGGTGGGTACCGGCTGGGGCGTGCAGGCGCATCGTTGACGCCCTACGTCGGCGCCAGCACCACGCGCGTGGATACCGACGCCTTCAATGAGCTCGGCGGCTTCGGTTTCGGCCTGCGGGGCGATGCCAATCGCGTGCAGCGCAGCCAGATGCTGGCCGGTATCCGCGGCGAGCGTGGCTGGGGGCGTTGGACGCTGCGTGGGCATGCCGAATGGCAGCAACGGCTTGATGGTGCGGATGCGGACTGGCAGGCCAGTTTCGTCGGCGTCGATGCCTGGGCACCGCTGGCGGGCTGGAACGCGCCGCGCGGCAGTGCGCTGATCGGCGTGGCGCTGGAATCGTGGTGGGGCCGCACTGGCCGCCTGAGCCTGGGCTTCGACCAGCGCGTCGGTGGCGAAGGTGCGCGGCAGGCAGCCCTGCGCTACAGCACCGGCTTCTGAAGGACAGGTCGCGCCGGGTCCTGCCCGGCGCGACGTCGGCTGGCTCAGCCGCCGCGCAGGTTGCCCAGGCGCGGGGTGCTGCGGCCCAGCGGCATCTTCAGCTTGCCGATCGACAGGATGCGGCTCTCGGCGATGCGGTCGGCGGCACGCTGCGGCGCGATGTTCTCGCGCTGCGACAGTTCGAAGATGCGGGTGAGGTTGTGGTAGATGCTGCGGATCAGGCGCATCGCGCGTTCGCGGTTGTAACCGTCGATCTCCAGCGACACGTTCATCACGCCACCGGCATTGACCGCATAGTCCGGTGCATACAGGATGCCGCGCGCATGCAGCTCGTCGCCGATCTCCAGGCTCGACAGCTGGTTGTTGGCGGTGCCGCAGATGATCTTCGCCTTGATCCGCGGCAGGGTGTCGGCGTTGATCGCGCCTTCCAGCGCGCACGGTGCGAACACGTCGGCGTTCACCTCGTGGATCTCGTCCGGCTTGACTGCTTCGGCGCCGAAATCGCTGACCGCGCGATCAACCAGCGCGCTGTCCAGGTCGGTGACGTAGAGCTTGGCGCCGCGGTCGCGCAGCAGCTTCACCAGTTCCATGCCGATGTGGCCCAGGCCCTGCACTGCGATGCTGGTCTTGCCCACTTCCTCATGGCCGAACTTGAAGCGCATCGATGCCATCAGTGCCTGCAGCGCACCGTAGGCGGTGAACGGGGCGGGATCGCCGGAGCCACCATGGACCTGGTGCACGCCGGTCACGAACTGGCTTTCCAGGTAGATGTTCTCCATGTCGTTGACGTCGGTGCCGACGTCCTCGGCAGTGATGTAGCGCCCGCCCAGGGAATCGACATAGCGGCCGAAGGCACGGAACAGCACCTCGGTCTTGTCCACTTTGGGGTCGCCGATGATCACCGCCTTGCCGCCACCTACGTTGAGGCCGGCCAGTGCATTCTTGTAGGTCATCGTCCGGCTCAGCCGCAGCGCATCGGCCAGCGCCTCGTCGGTGCTGGCGTAGGGGCGCATGCGCACGCCGCCCAGGGCCGGGCCAAGGGTGGTGTTGTGGATGGCGATGATCGCCTTCAGGCCAGCGTCGTGGTTGTGGCAGAACACCACCTGTTCGTGGCCGGTGGTGGCGAGGGTTTCGAATAGCATGGCGTCTCCGATGGCGCGATCAGCGGCGAACTGCAGCGAACGGCCAGTGAACGGTAGGGTCCCAAAACAAAAAAAGCGACGTCGTCGGTGCAGGGGGACGGGTCGCGCGGCGCCATTCTAGTCCATTCCCCCGGCCGGTGCCGTCGACATCGGCGGCCTTCCGGTTAAAGAAGATGAAAGTGCGGCCGATGCTGCGACGACGGCGGGTGGCCGGATTCGCGTGAAGAGGCAGGGCGGTCAGTGACGGCAAGGGCACCACAACGACAGGGCGGGCGGCGATGACGCCGGCCTGGTGGCGATCGCTGCGCGGCTGGCTGGCGCGCTCGACCGGGGCCGCGCCGTCCCGGTTGGCGGCGGTGTCGCGGCAGGCGGTGGCGGCGGCTGCGGCCAGCCTGCAGGGTGAGGCGCTGCCTTCGGCCGAGATCGCTGCACATCTGCAGCGCGGCCTGCATGCGCTGGCCCTGTACCCGCGCCTGGCCGGTGAATCCACGCCGGTGCAGGCCGCGGGGCTGGGCGAGGCGGTGGCGCGCGCGCTGCAGGACCGGGACTGGGCGGCCCGTCAGTTGCCGCGCCGCCCGCAGCTGCTGCCGCAGCTGATCCAGACGGTCAACGACGATGCGGCATCGGCGCGGGTGATGGCGGCGATCATCGGCCAGGACCCGGTGCTGACCGGCAACCTGCTGCGCATCGCCAACAGCCCGGCCTACAAGGTGCACGAGCGCCCAGTGGAAAGCCTGCAGCGGGCGGTGACGCTGGTCGGTACCGAAGGCGTGCGACAGATCATCAGCGCGGTGCTGGTGCAGCCGGTGATGCAGGTGCAGTGCGAGGTGTTTCCGCAGTTCAGCACGATCATCTGGGAGCACGCGCTGCTGGCTTCGCGCGCAGCCGCTGACCACGCGCGCACGGTCACCTTCGGCGATGCATTCGCCGCCCAGTGGCTGGGCCTGGTACAGGGGCTGGGGGCCGCACTGGTGATGCGCCAACTGCTGCAGGAAGCGCAGGCACGCGATGAGACGGTGGAGCCGGCGCTGGCGCTGCAGCTGCTCCAGCAGTGGTCGCTGCCGTTGGCGCAACGCGTGGCTGCGGCTTGGGAGCTGCCCGAGCCGGTGCACCAGGCACTGGCGCCCGAGGCGGATGGCCCGCTGGCTGACAGCCTGCGCCTGGCCAGTGCGGCCGCAGCGGCCAGCCTGCTGTGCCGGCATGGACATGCCAGCCAGAGCCGCATGCTGGCCCTGCTCGAACAGTTGCCTTCGGCGCCGCCGCATGCCCTGCGCTGGATCTGGCGGCGCCTGCACGGGCGCAGTGTGGAAACACGCGATGACGCTGGACAGGAAGAAGCGGATCCTGCGCCCTGAGTGCTACAGCTGCGATTCCACCGGCAGCCAGCTGATCACCCGCGCGGTCCAGCGCTTGCCCAGGCTGGCCCCGGGTTCGGCCTCCACCCAGTGCGGCGGGGGCTGCCGCTCCAGCCAGCGCAGGTCATCATCGCGACCCAGCGCCAGCCACCAGCTGTGCTCCGGGCCGGCAAGGCGCAGGTACTCGTCGCGCAATTGCGCACCCAGCACCGGGTCGTCGAACAGCACGCCCATTTCGGTATTGAGGTAGGCCGAACGCGGGTCGAGGTTGAACGAACCGACGAAACCGCGACGGTCATCGACCACGAATGCCTTGGTGTGCAGGCTGGCCCCGCTGCTGCCGAACAGGCTGGCATCCAGCTGGCCGTGTGCCTTCAGTTCGTACAGCTGCACGCCGGCCTTCAGCAGCGGCACGCGGTAGCCCATGTAGCCGCCGTGTACCGCCGCCACGTCGTTGGCGGCGAGTGAATTGGTGACCACGCCGACCTGCGCGCCGCGCGCGGCCAGCGCCGACAGCGCCTCGACCCCATCGTTGCCGGGCACGAAGTAGGGAGAGATCAGCAGCGCACTGTGCCGCGTGCTACGCAACTCGTCGCTGAGACGGCTGACCAACCAGCCGCGGCGATCGTCATCGCGGTGCTTCATCGGCGGATCGGAAGCGATGCGCACGTTGGCGCTCCAGTGCAGCGGTTCCGGGCTGGGCCGCTGCCGTGCGCGTGATTCGGCCACGCGCTGCAGGTAGGGCTGTGCCTTGGCATGCATGGTATCTAGGTCCGACTGCCGCACCAGCTGCTGCAACTGCGCATCGGTGTACGAGGCCAGTGCGGAAATCGGGATCGCCGTGCTGCTGTTCCAGTAGTCGTCAAAGATCTGGTTGGCCTGCTGCACGGCGGGGCCGGCCACCACCAGATCCAGATCCTGGAAGTTCACATCGTCGCGCGCGCTGAAGTATTCCTCGCCGATGTTGCGGCCACCGACGATCGCGATGCGGCCGTCTGCGATCCAGCTCTTGTTGTGCATGCGGTGGTTCACGCTGAAAGCGCGCTGCACCAGTTCCAGCGTGCGCGCGATGCCGCTGCGGTTGCGGAACGGGTTGTACAGGCGGATCTCGATGTTCGGATGCGCATCGAGCGCCATCATCAGCGCGTCCTTGTCCTTGGCGTTCATGTCGTCAAGCAGGATGCGCACGCGCACACCGCGCTCGGCGGCGTCGTACAGTGCCTTGGCCATCAGGTGGCCGATCAGGTCGTCGTGCCAGATGTAGTACTGCAGGTCCAGGCTGCGGCCTGCGTGCGTGGTGATCATCGCGCGTGCGGCGAAGGCATCCATGCCATCACTGAGGAACGCCACGCCGGACTGTCCGGGGTGTGCGTCCTGCAGCGGCACGATTTCCTGGTCGATGCGGGTCTGCGCCGGCTGCAGTGGCAGAACATGCGAGGGTGCGCCCTGTGCCCGTGGCGTGAGATGGTCGGCCAGCAGCAGCCCGGACAGGACCAGCAGCAACAGCGCGGCGAGGATGATTGCAGCGACGCGCAGCAGGCGTCGCCACAGGGGCTTGGGCAGGCTCATGCCCCGATGGTAGAGCCACGCCATGCGTGGATGAAAGCCAACAGATTCATGGCAGTAGATCCACGCCATGCGTGGATGCCTTCTTCAGGCAACGTCACGCCATGCGCGGATGACAGGAACTTCGCGGTCAGAACCGTTCGTCGCTGCCCAGGTAACGCCACTGCCCCGCAGGCAGCGGTCCCAGTGCCACGCGGCCAATACGCAGCCGACGCACGGCCGTCACCTGCAGGCCGGCAGCGGTGACCGCCACGCGCAGGCCCTTGGCCGTCAGGCCTTTGCCCGCGAAGCGCAGGCGCTGCTCGCTCTGCCAGCTGACCTTGGCGCCGCCCGATTCCTGCTGCAGCCGCGCCATCAGCCACGGGCCGCGCTCGGGCCCACCTTCGGCCACTTCGATCAGGTATTCCTGTTCGGTGCGGCCCAGATTGCGCTGCAGATGGGTCAGCGTAGCCGGATCCTGGCTGACCACCACCAGGCCGCTGTCGCTGGCCGGAAGCGAGGCGGCCAGCTGCAGGCCGTGGAAGTGTCGCTGCAGCGGACGGATGTCGCTGGCATCAAGCTCGCTGCGGCTGTCACTGCTGACCAGCGCACACAGGGTCTCAGCAGCAACGCCGGCCGGCTTGTGCAGCAGCATGCTGACCCGCTCGGCCTTTTCATCGCTGGCCTGCTCTGCCACGACGATCACCGCGCTGTCATCGACCGGACGCTGCGGCTGTTCCACCACGTCGCCGTTGACCGTGACCCAGCCGCCTTCGATGTAGCGTCGCGCTTCGCCGCGCGGGATGCCGAGCAGGGCGGACAGGCGTTTGTCGAGACGGATCGGTTCCATGGCGGAAAGGTCAGGCAGGGGGCGCGCAGTGTAGCTGCTGCGGCCGGTCAGCGCTGGCCGCGGTTGGCCAGCTCGGTCAGGTACAGCCGGGTATCGAACTCCAGCTGCAGGTAATCCGGCTCCATGTGCTGGCACAGCTGGTAGAAGGCCTTGTTGTGGTCGGCCTCCTTCAGGTGGGCCAGTTCGTGCACCACTATCATGCGCAGGAACGCGGCCGGTGCCTGGCGGAACACGGTAGCGATGCGGATCTCGCGGCTGGCCTTGAGGCGGCCGCCGTGGACGCGGGAGATGGCGGTATGGGTGCCCAGCGCGTGCTTGATCACTTCCAGCGTGTTGTCGTAGCAGACCTTGTTGAGCGGCACCGACTTGCGCAGGTAGCGGTCCTTCAGGTCCTGGGTGTAGTCGTACAGCTGGCGGTCGCTGCGCACTTCGTGCGGGTCGGGGTAGCGCTGCTGCAGCCAGGGGCCGAGTTTGCCCTGTGCCAGCAGGTCGCTGACCTGGGCGACCAGGGGTTCGGGATAGCCGGTGAGGTACTTCAGGACTGCCATGCAGGGGCGGCGGGGCGTCGGTAGAATGGAGCATCCAAGATTACACGCGGTACGCATCGACCATGGCAAAGCCCAACGCGCTGCAGGAACAATTGCTCAAGGCCGGCCTGGCCAAGAAGTCGCAGGCCAGCGCCGCCGCGAGCGCGCAGGCCAAGGCCCGGCAGGGCAAGGCCGAATCGACCTCGGCCGACGTCCAGCGCGAGGCTGAACGGGCCCGCGCCGAGAAGGTCGAGCGCGACCGCGCACTGGCCGCCGAGCGCAATGCCCAGGCCCGTCAGGCTGAACAGAAGGCGCAGGCGAAGCAGATCATCACGGCCCATGCCGTGCCCCACAAGGGCGACGACGAGTACCGTTTCAGCGATGGCGCGGCGATCCGCACCCTGCTGATCGACCCCAAGCTGCGCAAGGCGCTGTCGGTCGGCGTGCTGGTCATTGTCGCCAATGGCGAGGGCTACGCCCTGCTGCCACGTGCTGCTGCCGAGAAGGTGCGTGAGCGCGCCCCGGAGGCGATCATTGTCGACCATGGCCAGCCGGGCTCGACCGCCGAGATCTCCACGGGCAACGCCGAAGACGATGCCTACTACGCGCAGTTCCAGGTACCCGACGACCTGGTCTGGTAAGCAAAAAGGGGACGGAGGGGATTAAGTCGCAATCGGCTTGATGCGGCCCGTCTGCCTTCTGCTCAGCTTGCTGAAGGCCCGCCGGTCATGGCCCGGCGCTACCGTTTACTGCGCGGTGTATCGTCCCCATATCAGGCGACACACCTGCGGAGGATGGCCATGGCCACCGGTTGGGCGGGAGACGGCGCGGTCCAGGACCAGATCGACGCCACCGTCGACGATGCGATTGCCCGCGCGCGGCGCCAGCTGCGCGAGGGCCCGGGTCTGGAACACTGTGAGGAATGCGACGCGCCGATCCCGTTGGCGCGGCGCCAGGCCGTGCCTGGTGTACGTCTGTGCGTGGCGTGCCAGCAGGCGCATGACGACGAAGAACAGGCGCATGCCGGCTACAACCGGCGTGGCAGCAAGGACAGCCAGCTGAGGTAAAGGGGGTTTTTATTGCAGGGCTGCGCCCTGCACCTGCCGAAGCCAGAGCTAGAGCCAGAGCAACGTCAAAAGCCTGCATTCCGTGGGATGGCGGGGCGGTGTGGGTGGTCAGGACA
>NZ_JAOCCT010000065.1:0-11266 GCF_029840555.1 Stenotrophomonas sp. GD03877
AGCAAGCGGCGACCGAGCTTACATGGACGTACTTGCAGCGTCCCCCGCAACCGGACCCACCCCGCCTCTCCAAGGCAGCCAGCTTTTGACGTTGACGTTGCCTCTGCGGGTGCAGGGCCGCAGGCCCTGCCGCTACCCCTCTTCCCGGCGCCCGCGCAGGATGTCCCGGAACCACTGCCGGTGATGCTTGTACGCCCACCCGTATGTCACCTTGCCCTGGGTCATCGCCCGCACCGACCCTTTGATCCAGATCGCCGCATAGATGTGCACCACGATCGCGCAGATCAGCACCCAGCCGAACAACGCATGGGCAAGCACCGAGAAGCGGATTACCCCGATCGGGAAGAAGTGGCTGAAGTACTGCCGCCAGATCACGAAGCCGGTCAGCAGCAGCGCTGACAGGCAACCGATGATCGCCCAGAACAGCAGCTTCTGGCCGGCATTGAAACGGCCCACCGGCGGCAGCTTCTCATCCTCATTGCGCAGCACATCGCGCATGCCGCGCATCCACTTGCCATCGTCGGCGGTCGGCAGGTTGTCGCGCCACATGCGGAACGCCAGCAAGGCGAAGCCCACCACCATCACCAGGCCGATGAACGGATGCAGGATGCGCGTCCACGGCCCACCGCCGAACAGCTGCGTCAGCGGAAACAGGGCAGGGTGGAACAGGGCCAACCCGGACAGCGCGGTCAGCACGAAGCAGATCGCCACGATCCAGTGATTGATGCGGGTCGGCGCACGGTAGCGGATGATCTGGCGCGGGTGCGGGGCGTACTTCATGGCCGCTGCTCCTCTTCGATCTGCTTCGCCTCGTGTTCGGCTTCCTCTTCTTCCTCGTCATTGACCGTGTTGCGGCCGATGCCGATGTAATGCAGGAAGCCGGCGAAGGCGGTGGCGGCGATCGCCAGCACGCCCAGCGGCTTGGCCACGCCCTTCCATACCTCCACCATCGGGCTGATGCGTGGGTCCTTGGGCAGATCGGCGTACAGCTCGGGCTTGTCCACATGCTGCAGCACGTACATCACGTGGGTACCACCCACTCCTTGCGGGTCGTACAGGCCGGCGTTCTCGTAGCCGCGCGATTTCAGGTCTTCCACACGGCCGGCCGCATGCTCGGTCATCGCCTGCTTGCTGCCGAAGGTGATCGCACCGGTTGGGCAGGTCTTCACGCAGGCCGGCTCCTGGCCTACCGCCACCCGGTCCGAACACAGCGTGCACTTGTAGGCCTTGTGGTCCTTCTTGGAAATGCGCGGCACGTCGAACGGGCAGCCGGTCACGCAGTAGCCGCAGCCGATGCAGTTCTCTTCCTGGAAGTCGACGATGCCGTTGGCGTACTGGATGATCGCGCCGGGCGACGGGCAGGCCTTCAGGCAGCCCGGATCGCTGCAGTGCATGCAGCCTTCCTTGCGGATCAGCCACTCCAGCTTGCCCTTCTCGTCCTCGTACTCGCGGAACTTCATCACCGTCCACGACTGGTCGCTCAGGTCCGGTGGATTGTCATAGCTGCCAACGCAGCTGCCCACTTCGTCGCGCAGGTCGTTCCACTCCATGCACGCGACCTGGCAGGCCTTGCAGCCGATGCACTTGCTCACGTCGATCAGCTTGGAGACCTGTCCGGTATGCGCACCACGCGCTTCCGGCGAGGGCGTGGTGGTGGCCGAGCGGCGGATGATGTCCAGCGATTGCAGTGACATGGCGTGTCTCCTACACCTTCTCGACCTTGACCAGGATGCACTTCGATTCGGGCGTCTGCGAGTTGCCGTCACCGATGGCGTTGGTCAGCGTATTGGCGATGTAGCCGGGCTTGGCTGCACCGAGGAAACCCCAGTGGATCGGAATGCCCACCTGGTGCACGGTCTTTCCATCGATCTGCAGGGCCTTGATGCGCTTGGTCACCATCGCAACGGCTTCGATATGGCCGCGCTTGGAACTCACGCGCACGCGGCTGCCGTTGTTGATGCCCAGCTCGTCGGCCAGTGCAGCACCGATCTCGACGAACTGCTCGGGCTGGATGATGGCGTTGAGCTTGCCGTGCTTGGTCCAGAAGTGGAAATGCTCGGTCAGGCGGTAGGTCGTGGCCACATGCGGGAACTCGTCCGGCGAACCGATCTGGGCACGGTCGCTGGCGAACACGCGCGCGGCCGGGTTGTTGAGCGTCTTTGCCTGGCCGGGGCTGAGCGGGTTGCTGCGCAGCGGTGTATCGAAGGGCTCGTAGTGCTCCGGGAACGGTCCCTCGGCCATGCCGGCCTTGGCGAAGAAGCGGGCGATGCCTTCGGGGTTCATGATGAACGGGCCCATGCCACCGGCCGGGTCTTCGTCGGCCTTGAAGTCCGGCACGTCCACGCTGCCCCAGTTCTTCCCGTTCCAGGCCAGCAGGGTGCGCCGCGGATCGAACGGCTGCCCGGCCACGTCGCACGAAGCGCGGTTGTACATGACGCGCCGGTTGGCTGGCCACGCCCAGGCCCAGCCCAGCGTGTTGCCGATGCCGGTCGGGTCGCTGTTGTCACGCCGCGCCATCATGTTGCCGGTCGGGCCCCAGGCACCGATGTAGATCCAGCAGCCGGAGGACGTACTGCCGTCGTCGCGCAGGTCGCCGAACGCGGCCAGCTGCTCGCCGGCCTTGCGCACCAGTTTGGTCGGGTCCTTCGGATCGAACACGTCGGCCAGCGCCTTGCCGTTGTATTCCATCGCCAGTTCTTCCGGCGTCGGTAGTTCCGGGTTGGAATACTTCCAGGCCAGGTCACGCACCGGCTCCCACCACGCACCGCCGTCCTTCTCGTACATCGCTTTGATGCGATGGAACAGCTCGGACATGATCTCGATGTCGCTGCGCGCTTCGCCCGGCGGATTGGCACCCTTCCAGTGCCACTGCAGCCAGCGCGAGGAGTTCACCACCGCGCCGTTCTCCTCGGCGAAGGACGTGGTCGGCAGGCGGAACACCTCAGTCTGGATCGTGCTCGGGTCGACATCGTTCAACGCGCCGTGGTTCTGCCAGAACGCGATGGTCTCGGTTTCCAGTGGGTCCATGCTGACCATGAACTTCAGCTTGGAGAACGCACTGATCAGCTTGCCCTTGTTCGGCGCCGAGGCCAGCGGGTTGAAACCCTGGCAGATGTAGCCGTGGATCTTGCCTTCGTTCATCAGCTCGTACGCCTGCAGCATGTCGTACGGCTTGTCCAGCTTGGGCAGGTGGTCGAAGCACCAGTTGTTGTCGGCGGTGGCTGCATCGCCCCACCACGACTTCATCAGGCTGACGTGGAACTTCGGGTAGTTCTGCCAGAACGACATCTGGTTGGCGCGCAGCGGCTTCTGCGTGCGCTTGGCGATGTAGGCGTCGTAGTCCTGCTCGTCCTGCTTCGGCAGCGTCAGGTAGCCAGGCAGCAGGTCGGACATCAGGCCGATGTCGGTCAGGCCCTGGATGTTGGAATGCCCGCGCAGCGCGTTCATGCCACCACCGGCCACGCCGATGTTGCCCAGCAGCAGCTGCACCATGGTGCCGGCACGCACGTTCTGCGCACCGATGGAGTGCTGCGTCCAGCCCAGCGCGTACAGGATGGTCATCGCCTTGTCCTTGCCGGCGGTGGACGCGATCATCTCCCAGACCTGCCGGATGCTGTCGGCCGGCGTGCCGCAGATGCGTTCGACCATCTCCACGGTATAGCGCGCGTAGTGCTGCTTGAGCAGGTTGTAGACGCAGCGCGGGTCCTTCAGCGTCGGGTCGCTGCGCACGAAGCCATCGTCACCGTAGGCGTAGTCCCAGCTGGAACGGTCGTAGCTGCGCTTTTCTTCGTTGTAGCCCGAATACAGGCCGTCCTTGAAGGCGAACTCGTCCTTCACCAGGAACGACATGTCGGTGTAGTTCAGCACGTACTCGTGCTGGATGCGGTCCTCGGTCAACAGGTAGTTGATCAGGCCGCCCAGGAACACGATGTCGGTACCGGTGCGGATCGGCGCGTACACGTCGGCCACCGCGGCCGAGCGGTTGAAGCGCGGATCGACCACGATCAGCCGGGCCTTGTTGTGTGCCTTGGCCTCGGTCACCCATTTGAACCCGCACGGGTGCGCCTCGGCGGCATTGCCACCCATGATCAGGATCAGGTCGGCATTCTTGATGTCGACCCAGTGATTCGTCATCGCACCACGGCCTAGCGTCGGGGCAAGACCTGCCACCGTCGGGCCGTGTCAGACACGTGCCTGGTTGTCGAATGCCAACATGCCAAGGGAGCGGACGACCTTGTGGGTCAGCACCGCGGTTTCATTGCTGGTGGCCGAGGCTGCCAGCATGCCGGTGGTCAGCCAGCGGTTGACCGTCTGCCCGGCCTCGTTCTTCTGCACGAAATTGGCATCGCGGTCTTCCTTCATCAGCCGTGCGATGCGGTCCAGTGCATCGTCCCAGCTCAGCCGCTTCCACTCGTTCGAGCCGGGCGCGCGGTACTCGGGGTAGAGCAGGCGCGACTTGCTGTGGATGATGTCGGCCAGGCCGGCACCCTTCGGGCACAGCGTGCCGCGGTTGACCGGATGGTCCGGGTCGCCTTCGATATGGAAGATGCTCGGCTCGGCGTTCTTGGCGCCATCGCCGAGGCTGTACATCAGGATGCCGCAGGCCACCGAACAGTAGGTACAGGTGTTGCGGGTCTCGGTCGCGCGGGTCAGCTTGTACTGCCTGACCTCCGCGAGCGCGATGCCGGGCGCGAAGCCCATCAGTGCCAGACTGGAGCCGACCAGGGTTGTCCCGGTCACTTTCAGGAACTGGCGGCGGCTCATCGATGGCATGCCGTTCTCCTGGGATGGCGGGGAGGCGCAGGCCTCCGGGCTGTCGTTGGGTACGGCCCGGTTATAGCACAGGCCCCCGCACGCCCATGTGGCACAAGGCCCGGCGCCTGCCGGGCGGGCGCGCAACGGGGCGGCTCTGGTAAAGTTGCATGCCCGCCCCCCGGGGAAAGCGTCTGCCGGGCCTGGTTCCAGGATGTTCCGCGCAGCCCCCGCCGTCCTGGCGCGATCCTCCGCGCCGGATCTGGAACATCGAGGAAAAATTTTGCGAAATCAACCCGTTGGATCCCCCGCATGAGCGCACCGTCGAAGCCGTCGGAGGCCGTTGCGCGCGGCACGCTGTACATCGTTGCCGCCCCGTCCGGTGCCGGCAAGAGCAGCATCGTCAATGCCACCCTGGCGCGTGACCCGCAGATTGCCCTGTCGATCTCCTTCACCTCGCGTGCGATGCGCCCGGGTGAAGTGAACGGCCAGCACTACCATTTCGTCTCTGCGGAAAAGTTCGAGGAAATGATCGCCGCCGGCGACTTCTTCGAGCATGCCTGGGTGCATGGCGACTGGAAGGGCACCGCCCGCCAATCAGTTGAACCGCAGCTGGCCGCCGGCCAGGACGTGCTGCTGGAGATCGACTGGCAGGGCGCGCAGCAGGTGCGCCAGCTGGTGCCGGGCACGGTCACCGTGTTCATCCTGCCGCCGTCCAAGCAGGCCCTGCAGGACCGCATGCGCAAGCGCGGCCAGGACAGCGAGGCGGTCATCGCCCAGCGCCTGGGCGCGGCCCGTGACGAGATGCTGCACTTCAACGAGTTCGACTACGTCATCGTCAACGAGGTGTTCGACACCGCCGTGGACGAGCTGTGCGCCATCTTCACCGCCAGCCGCCTGCGCCGGGAGGCCCAGAAGGTCCGCCACGCCGGCCTGATCCAGGCCCTGTTGACCCCTGATTCGGGCGCAACTGACTGATTCCAAAAGAATCGGGTGAGGGTTGGCTTGATTTTGTCCAGCCCCTGCCAGTACACTCCGTCCCCTTTCCCTCATTCGACTGAGCGGCCGACCGGTCGCCGGGAGCCCGTATGGCCCGCATCACCGTAGAAGATTGCCTGGAAGTCGTTAACAACCGTTTCGAACTGGTCATGATGGCTTCCAAGCGTGCCCGCCAGCTCGCCAACGGCGTGCAGGCCACGCTGGACAACAGCGAGACCGAGGACAAGCCGACCGTGCTGGCGCTGCGCGAAATCGCCGCCCGCAAGATCGACAACGCGCTGATCGACGAAGTCGAGAAGGCCGAGCGTGAGCGCGCCGAGCGCGAAGCGCTGGAGTGGGCCGCCGCCGAAGTGGTCGCCGACGAAGACATGTCCAAGAACGACGATTGATCGCATCGATCAACGTCATTGCTGGATCGCCGAACAGCCCGCCCAGTGCGGGCTGTTTCGCATTCAGGATTTGCCGTAAACGTCGCGCTGGAATAGGCTTCGGGCATGAACCCAGGCCCCACTGCCAAGGTCGCCGCAGCCCCCGCTGCCGCCGTACCCGACTACGTCCTCCAGCTTGAACGCGCCGCCCATTACCTGCCGCCGGAACAGCTGCCCCTGCTGCGCCGTGCCTGGGAAGTCGGAGCCGCCGCGCACGCTGGGCAGACGCGCAAGTCGGGCGAGCCCTATATCACCCATCCGGTGGCCGTGGCCCAGGTGCTGGCCGAGCTCGGCCTGGACGTGGAAGCGCTGATCGCCGCGATCCTGCACGACACCATCGAAGACACCCCGCTGACCCGTGAGGCGCTGGCTGCCGAGTTCGGCGAAGCCGTGGCCGAACTGGTCGACGGCGTGACCAAGCTGGACAAGCTGAAGTTCCGCGACCGCCAGGAAGCGGCCGCCGAGAGCTTCCGCAAGATGCTGCTGGCGATGTCGCGCGATCTGCGCGTGATCATGATCAAGCTGGCTGACCGCCTGCACAACATGCGCACGCTGGGCGCGCAGAGCCGCGAAGCGCGCGGCCGCATCGCCCGCGAGACGCTGGAGATCTACGCGCCCATCGCCCAGCGCCTGGGCATGAGCCTGGTCAAGAGCGAGCTGCAGAACCTCGGCTTCAAGGCGCTGTATCCGTGGCGCCACGCGATCCTGGAAAAGCACATCCGCAGCCAGCCGGTGGTACGCCGCGAAGCGCTGGCGCAGGTGGAAGTACAGCTGTCGCAGCGGCTGGCGAAGGAGGGCATCGAGCACCGCCTGGTCAGTCGCATCAAGACGCCGTGGAGCATCTACAACAAGATGCGCGACGAGAACAAATCCTTTGACCAAGTGATGGACGTGTTCGGCTTCCGCCTGGTCGTGCGCAGCGTACCCAGCTGCTACCACGCGCTGGGTTCGGTGCATGCCACCTTCAAGCCGCTGGATGGCCGCTTCCGCGACTTCATCGCCATCCCCAAGGCCAACGGTTACCAGTCGCTGCACACGGTGCTGTTCGGGCCGTATGGCTCGCCGATCGAAGTGCAGATCCGTACCGAGGAAATGGACCTGATCGCCGAACGCGGCGTGGCCGCGCACTGGACCTACAAGTTCGGCGGCGATTCACCCAACAGCGCGCAGAGCCGTGCGCACGCCTGGATCGTCGAACTGATCGATTCGCAGCGTGCTGCTGGTTCCTCGCTGGAGTTCCTCGACAACGTCAAGGTCGACCTGTTCCCGGACGAGGTCTACCTGTTCACCCCGAAGGGCAAGATCCTGGCGCTGCCGCGCAACTCCACCGCGCTCGATTTCGCCTACGCCGTGCATACCGACGTCGGCAACATGGCCGTGGCCTCGCGCGTGGACAAGAAACTGGTGCCGCTGCGTACCAAGCTGGTGTCGGGGCAGTCGGTGGAGATCATCACCGCACGCTCGGCCACGCCGAAACCGCAGTGGCTGGAATTCGTGGTCACCAGCAAGGCACGCACCGCCATCCGCCACCAGCTCAAGCAGCTGGAGCACGAGGACGCCGTGCAGCTGGGCCACCGCATGCTCGACCGCGCGCTGGAAGCGATGGATTCGTCGCTGGAACGGCTGCCGAAGGGGCGCCTGGATGCGTTCCTGGCCGAGCATCGTTTCCCACGCCTGGAGGCGCTGCTGGCCGAGGTCGCACTGGGCAACTGGATGCCGACCCAGGCCGCGCAGGCGCTGATGGCCTACGCCGAACTGCGTGGCGGCCCGCATTCGCGCCACCACTCGCAGGAAAAGATCCTGATCAACGGCAGCGAGCGCGGCGTGGTCACCTTCGCCGGCTGCTGCCAGCCGATTCCCGGCGACGAGATCATGGGCTACCACACCGCCGGCAAGGGCATCGTGGTGCACCGCATGGACTGCCCGAACCTGGCCGAACTGCGCAAGTCGCCCGAGCGCTGGGTGCCGATCGGCTGGGACACCACCGTTTCCGGCGACTACGACACCTCGCTGGTGGTGGAAGTGGAGAACGGCACCGGCGTGCTGGCGCAGCTGGCCGCCGCCATCGCGCAGAGCCATTCCAACATCGAGCGCGTGGATTACCTGGACCGCGACTTCAACGCCGCCGTGCTGGCGTTCAACATCCAGGTACGCGACCGCAACCACCTGGCCGAAGTGATGCGCCGCCTGCGCCGCCTGTCGGTCGTGCAGTCGGTACGCCGCCAGTAACGCCACGCCATGGGTGGATGCTTTCTGTAGAGCCGAGCCCATGCTCGGCTGCTCCAGCCCGAGGCAGCCGAGCATGGGCTCGGCTCTACAGACGGCGCATCACATGACCGGATTGCCGTAGATCCACGCCATGCGTGGATGCCCCCCCAGCCGGTACAATCACCGCTCTGTTTTCCCCCAAAGCACCGGAGCGACCCATGTCCCGCCAGATCATCAACACCGAAAAGGCCCCCGCCGCCATCGGCCCGTACTCGCAGGCCGTGCGCGCCGGCAACACCGTGTATTTCTCCGGCCAGATCCCGCTCGACCCGGCCACCGGCGACATCGTCGGCGCCGGTGACATCGAAGCGCAGGCCCGCCGCGCCTTCGACAACCTCAAGGCCGTGGCCGAAGCCGCCGGCGGCTCGCTGCACAAGGTCGTGCGCCTGGGCCTGTACCTGACCGACCTGGGCGAGTTCGCCAAGGTCAACGCGGTCATGCAGGACTACTTCCAGGCCCCGTACCCGGCCCGTTCCACCATCGAAGTCTCCGGCCTGCCGAAGGGCGCCAACTTCGAGGTCGACGCGGTGATGGTCATCGACTGACCGCCACGTGGCACGCAAGGCGGCGGTCACCCCGGTCCTGTCACCGTCCGGCGAAGCATCCCTGGCGATGCTCGCGGGCGTCGGTCCGGCCGTGGCCGCCAAACTGCAGGCGCGTGGCCTGGCCACCCTGCAGGATCTCTGGCTTCATCTGCCGCTGCGCTATGAAGACCGGACCCGGCTGACCCGCATCGAAGACCTGCGTAACGGCGTGCCGGCGCAGGTGGAAGGGCGGGTGGTCGCGGTCGAGCGCGGCATGCGCTACCGGCCGATGCTGAAAGTGGCAGTGGAAGACGAAGGGCAGGGCACCCTGGTGCTGCGCTTCTTCCATTTCCGCCAGCAGCAGGTCGGCCAGTTCGCGGTCGGCAACCGGCTGCGCTGCTTCGGCACGCCCAAGCCGGGCCACCTCGGCCTGGAAATCGTCCATCCCAGCTACCAGGTGCTGGGCCGCAACGACGATCCCGAACTCGGCGACCGCCTCGACCCGGTGTATCCCACCGTCGAAGGCGTCGGCCCGATGACGATGCGCAAGCTGATCGGCCAGGCGCTGGACCGCCTGCCCGAGGAAAGCACGCTGGAACTGCTGCCCAGCGGCTGGCTCGATGGCCTCGGCCTGCCGTCGCTGCGCAGCGCGCTGCTGACCGTGCACCGGCCGCCGCCCGATGCCGACCTGGCCGCGCTGGCCGCCGGCACTCATCCGGCCCAGCGCCGCTTGGCGATGGAAGAGCTGCTGGCCCACCACCTCAGCCTGCGTCGCCAGCGTATCGCGCTGCAGGCGCATCATGCGCCGCCGCTGGCCGGCCCCGGCAAGCTGGCCAAGGCGCTGCTCAAGCAGCTGCCGTTCGCGCTGACCGGCGCACAGGCGCGCGTGTTCAAGCAGATCCGCGAAGACCTCGCACGGCCCAGCCCGATGCTGCGGCTGGTGCAGGGCGATGTCGGCTCCGGCAAGACCGTGGTCGCCGCACTGGCGGCGATGCTGGCGGTGGAGCAGGGCAAGCAGGTCGCATTGGCGGCACCCACCGAGCTGCTGGCCGAGCAACACCTCAACAACCTGCGCGGCTGGCTGGAACCGCTCGGCGTGCGCATTGCCTGGCTGGCCGGCAAGGTCACCGGCAAGGCGCGCGCCAAGGTGATGGAGCAGGTCGCCACTGGCGAAGCGCAGGTGGTGGTCGGCACCCACGCGCTGATGCAGGAGGCGGTGGTGTTCCAGGACCTGGCCCTGGCCATCGTCGACGAGCAGCACCGCTTCGGCGTGCACCAGCGCTTGGCCCTGCGCGACAAGGGCGCGGGCGGCAACAGCGTGCCGCACCAGCTGGTGATGACCGCAACACCGATTCCGCGCACGCTGGCGATGTCCGAATACGCCGACCTGGATGTCTCGGCCATCGACGAACTGCCGCCGGGCCGCACCCCGGTGCAGACCGTCGCATTGAACAACGATCGTCGCCCGGAGCTGATCGAGCGCATCGCCCTGGCCTGCCAGGAAGGGCGGCAGGTGTACTGGGTGTGCACGCTCATCGAGGAAAGCGAAGAGCTGGATGCCACGCCCGCGCAGGCCACCTACGAATCGCTGCAGGCGCTGTTGCCCGGCGTACGCGTGGGGCTGGTGCATGGCCGCCTGAAAGCCGCCGAGAAGCTGGCGACGATGGTCGCGTTCAAGGCCGGCGACATCGATCTGCTGGTGGCGACCACGGTGATTGAAGTGGGCGTGGATGTGCCGAACGCCTCGCTGATGGTGATCGAGAACGCCGAGCGCCTCGGCCTGGCCCAGCTGCACCAGCTGCGCGGCCGCGTCGGTCGTGGTTCGGCGGTATCGCGCTGCGTGCTGCTGTACCAGGCACCGCTCTCGCAGATGGCGCGTGAGCGCCTGCAGACCATGCGCGAAACCAACGATGGCTTCGTCATTGCCGAAAAGGATCTGGAACTGCGCGGCCCCGGCGAACTGCTAGGCACGCGCCAGACCGGCCTGGCCGGTTTTCGCATCGCCGACCTGGCCCGCGATGCCGGCCTGCTGCCCGGCGTGCACGACCTGGCCGAGCGCCTGCTGGCCCAGCAACCCACGCTGGCCGACCGCGTGGTGCAGCGCTGGATCGGCACCGCCGTGCGTTACGCCTCGGCCTGATCCCTGTAGAGCCGAGCCCATGCTCGGCTGCCGTTCGCGCTGCGCGCGGGAGTCGAGCATGGCTCGACTCTACAGACATCGCTTTCGATCATTTCCATGTTCATCCACGCATTGCGTGGATGTGTCGACCAAGGTCGACACCTACCAGCAGCGGT
>NZ_JAOCCT010000066.1:0-4974 GCF_029840555.1 Stenotrophomonas sp. GD03877
ACGATCGCGCAGGTAGTCCATCCACTGCGGCAGCTCGTCGTCGTTCAGGCCACGCAGCAGCACCGCGTTGAGCTTGATCGCCGGCAGGCCCAGCGCCTGCGCCAAGGCCAGGCCCTGTTCGATCTCCGGCAGGCGGTCATGCCCGGTGATGGTCCTGAAGCGTTCGCGCTGCAGGCTGTCCATGCTCACGTTCAGCGCGGTCAGGCCGGCCCGGTGCCACCCCGGCAGGCGCCGCGGCAGCAGCGTGCCGTTGGTGGTGATGGCCACCTTGCGGATGCCCGGCACCGCCGCCACGGTGGCGATGATCTCATCCAGGTCCTTGCGCAGGCTGGGCTCGCCACCCGTCAGGCGGATCTTGCTCATGCCCAGCGCGGCAAACGCACGCACCAGACGCGCGATTTCATCCACCTGCAGGAAGCGCGGGCGGCCATCGGCCTGGTAACCGTTGGGCAGGCAGTAGCTGCAACGGAAGTTGCAGGCTTCGGTCAACGACAGGCGCAGGTACGGAAAGCTGCGTCCGAAACCGTCGGTGAGTTGGCTCATGGCTGGTCCACCTTGTTGCTCCACCGTCTTGCCTGTGCCCGGAACGGCCCGGATACCCTCGCCTGCTGGAACGATTGCCAGAGTACGCGGCCTTCAGTTCCATGGGCATGACTTAAATCAATCGTCTTCGGCCCCGCGCGGCAGGCGTTATGGCAGCATGCGGCTTTCCGTGCAGCGGGCGTGTGACAACCCTCATGATGATGAACGATTTCCAGCAACTGCTGCATGCCGCCGGCCAGCAGGCTGAACCGCAACGCTTGCTGTTCGTATTCGTGCGCGCCGAGCTGCCCGAATCGCCCACCGGTGACCAGCGCGACCGGCATGACCGCCGCGAGGGCGGCACCCTGTCGCCGGTGCTGTGCGTGGACAAGCTGCCGGACGAGGTGCCCAGCTTCCAGGCGCTGGCGGCCGAGTCGACCACCACCGGCATCGACTGGGACCTGGTGTTCGTGGCGGCACTGGATGGCAGAGGTGGTTTCGCACCCAACAGCGACGAAGCCGCGCGCCCGCTGAAGCTGATGGTCAACGCCATCCACGACGGTCAGATCGGCCGCTTCGCCGCCTTCGACCGGGGCGGCGAGCCTGTTCAGTTCTATTGAGCCACCAGCTGCAGGGTCAGAAAGAAGATCACCAGCACAGTGTTCAGCCCCCAGGCCACGGTCAGCCCGCGCGCCGCCACGCCCAGGTTGGGGTTGTGCGCGGTGGGCGCCGCCCGCCACACCGCCGGGATGATCCAGCCGGTATAGAGCAGCAGCACGGCAAATACCCCCAGCAGCAGCGGGGTGCGCTGGTTGGCCAGGGCCCAGAGGGCCACCGCCCACAGAATATTGCTGGGAATGACGCCCTGCAGCCAGAACACACTCCAAAGGCGGGAACGGCCCTGAGTGTCGGGGGTTGGGTGCAGCGAAGCGGTCGCGGTCATAAGTCTCCTTCTGTTTAGGAAACGTGCTGAACAAGCCTGCGCTTGGTGGCTAGGAACGTCAAGGAACAACGGAATCGGTAGCGCCGGGCCATGCCCGGCGGAATCCTCCATGTTCATGCGCCGTCGGCTCGCCGGGCGTGGCCCGGCGCTACCGGTCCTGTTATCCCTGTCGCCATCGCCCCTCCCCACCCGCCCCCTTCCTCCTTCCAACCTCGACACCTGTCGCAGATTGCACGGTGCGGGCGGATCACCGCGCCAGCCTGTGCTGGCAGTGCTTAACAGCGTGGGAGAATGCCGAAAGCGTCTCCAATCGAGTGATCTTTGCAACTCTTCTGATTGGCATTGCACAGCGCCACGGGCTCAGATGGCGTGCCACCGGAAAAGGGTGGCCGGGCTTCGAATCCCGTGTTGGCTTTGAGTAAGTGCGCTTGCCAGCCGGCGTCACCATGCGTGGCGCCGGCTGGCAATCCGTCTGCCGGCTATGGCGGGCGGTGCGTTGGGGGCGTTCGCGCCCGCCGGCTTGAAGCCAACCCGGATTCGAACCACGTACCGCCCGCCACCTTTCGGGTGGCGGCTACCGATTGCCCTGCACGGAGCCTTGCCATGAACGAATCGGACTTCCCGCATCTGCATGCCTACCGCAGCACCGCCCGCGGCGACGGTTCGCCACAGGCTGCGCCGGCTGTGGACAGGAACACCTTCATTGCCAACCTCAACCGCATCGGCTCTGGTGCGGCGGCCGACGGACAACCCTGGCCGGAGCGGCACCAGCTGCCCGGGCGCTGCCTGGCTCTGGCCGATGCCGATTGTGCGTTGAGCGGGTTGCGGGTGGTGCTGGAAATGCTGCTGGCGGCGGAACGCACGCGGCAGAACGGCGAACCGGAAGAGTACGTGGGCGACCGGGTGATGGAGGGATTGGTCATGGCCTGCCAGTCGTTGTGCGCGCAGGCGGTGGGGCGGTTGCAGCCCGAAGGGTGAACGCGATGCGCCACGCCCTTCGGCGAGGACCGCTTTCAGCAGGTGTCAGTGCTCGCTGAAAGCGCTCCTCAGATCGACCCCGATGATCGGTGAGAAGTCCACTTTGCACAGCTCCAGCTCGAAGAGCTGATCGTGATTGTCCAGGCACAGGGTGACTCTCACCGGCACGCCGTCGGCATCGGCAAGCATTGCAGTGGCAATGTCGCTTCCGAAGACCTGGGTCGTGCTGGACAGGAACACCACGCCTCCGAATCCGACGACCTCCACGTCCTCCACCTGGGCGAGCGCCAGATCCTTCAACAACCGTTCGGACAGCTCGGTCGCCCCAGGCAGCAGCCTGTGGATGAGGGAGACCTCGTCGGGGGTGAGGAATCTGGGCACGGGATGTCCTTCAGAGCACCGCGCCCGCCATCAGCAGATGCTCGATCCGCCATGTCTTGGCGTAGATGAGAATGACGCTTCCGGTCGAGCGGGTCTCGATACGGAAACACTTCAGGCCGGACAGCGGATAGCCGACCGCTTTCCAACGATCAAGAAGATCAGCAAGTCCCGGCTCGTTATCGTCAACCCTGGCGAACTCAATTCGCTCTTCACCCAGTAAAACTGGCAGAGCGTTCTGCGCGAGCAGACATCCTGTGCAGCATGAGCCGGATAGGAAACAGCCATGACAACGCATCGATGGAGAACTTCTTCCAGCGACAGTAGCGGGAACATACAAAGCAGAGGATCTAAAGCAATCACGACGAGACACGCGCAAACGTCGCCCTGCACATCGAGATGTTCTAGAACCCAAGACAGCGCCACCGCTCCAGCGACGAGCCGCCCCGATAAAGTTCGAGACGCAGCAGGCACTTGGCGGCTGATGGCTACCCGGGAAACACTGGACGATTAACCTTTGGATCAGGCGCCGCCCAGCTTCTTAACATTCTTCTCCTTCACCACGTCCAGCATCGATTTGACCGCCTCAACTCCAAGATTCAGGGCCACTATTAGAGAATCGCAAAGTTTCAGATCATGATCATCCAACGCCGGGACTAGTTCCTTCAGCAACTTCAGCGCTAGATCCGTCTTCCCCAATAGCGCCAATGCAGTTGCATGATTGATATGAGCGTGAGCACCTCTCAAGCCCCGCGTCTCGAGAAATGATGCAAATTCCATCAAGGTCATTGAAGACTTCGCTTCAATAACGTTTCGCAGCTCGATCGATGAAAGAATGCTCTCAACCACATCATCGTCTGCCATTTGATCCCTTCCGATAAACGGCCGATCCGCGATTCGGCTGCTGTAGGAAAGATGCGGCCCAAAGGAGTCAAACAATGGAAATACAAAATTCCATACATAGAGCCCCCTTGGGACGAACTCCAGAACAATTCCTTGTGCCACATAGTCATAGTCACTTCGGAAAAAATATCCGCTTGACCCGCCGATCAGGCCGGACCTTTTCCGCAGAAGGCTGCAAATGTATCGCTTGTTCATCTTATCAACGGCCTTCAGGCTTAAGTTCCACCACGAGAGTTCCCTCGGGGAGATTCTTGACGTACTTATTGTACTGATCCCAGGAGATGTAAGCCCAACCAGTCTTCAGATCGAAGATGGCTTGAGGTGCATCAACTGGGCCGTACACAGCGTCCGCCCGTGAGGACCCCGGGTACCCATACCTAACAACCCTACGGCCAGCGTAGCTCACCTCAGTCGCATACTGAGACGTCGGGCATGTGGTATCCACCAGGCGCTTGAACTCACTATGGATGAGCGTTCCGCGTATCCAAGGCAGTGAGCAACGCCATCCACAGGTGGCGTCGATGGTGGACGCTGCTTGGTTTGCCAGCCTCTGGAGCCGATTTCCGACCGCCTGCAACTCCGGTGAAACAGGTACGGCCTGAGGTATGTATTTTTTATCGGCCAAGCCTAGCGAATCGACACGGCCAGTGGGATCTCCGCTTCCATACGCGAACGAGTTCAGTCCACCCATCAACCCAATCGGATCGCTCTGGGTATACCGCCCCACTGCCGGGTCGTATTCCCTCCGATAGTTGTAGAACAGCCCACTCGCATCCGTCGCCTGCTGCCCGGCGAAGCGCAGCGCCAACTCGAACGCCACACCATCGCCATCCGGATCAAGACTCGGAATCTGGTTGCCGAACACCTCGCTCTTGTTGCTCCACTCCCATATCGAGACATTCCGCACCGGGTCGATCACCACGCGCGGCGTGCCCAGATGATCCGGCTGCACGTAGGCCAGCTCCGGCACGCCGGTAGCCGGCGTGTTGATCAGCGCCACCGGATAGTTGTCCAGCCAGATGGCCTGCTGCTGCGCCTGGCCCGTGGCCGAGTAGTTACCGAGCCACTGCCCGGCCTCGTCGTACAGGGTGATCTGAGCCGCACCACCGGCTGGGGTGCGCAGCACGCGCTCGCCGCGGTGGTTGTAGGCATAACTTTCCAGCACGGCATTGCCCTGCTTCACGGCGTTCATGCGGTTGGCATCGTTGTAGGTGAACGTCTTGCCGCCGATGCTGGTGGTGTTGCCCACC
>NZ_JAOCCT010000067.1:0-3920 GCF_029840555.1 Stenotrophomonas sp. GD03877
AGCTCCATGGCGATGCGCGCCCATTCGCCCCGATGGTGGATGGTGTCCAGCCAATCCAGGATGCACGCCAGGGTGCCGTCGAGACCTGCGTCGCCGCAGGTCGCCAGCATCTGCTCCAGGCTGGCGGCCTTCTGTTCGAGGTTGCGCTCCATCACCTCCAGCAGCAGCTCCTCGCGATCGGCGAAGTTGGAGTAGAAGGCCCCCTGCGTATAGCCGGCACGCGTGCAGACGGCGCGCAGCGACAGCGCCGGGATCGAGTGCTCCACGATCAGCGCCTCGGCGGCATCCAGCAGCGCCGCGCGCGTGCGGACCTGCGATTCACTGCGGTTGAGCGGACGTGCGTGGCGTTGGGCTTGGCTCACGGCCGGCTCCGGCGCGACGGGGCGGCAGTATGCCACCGCCTTGCACAGGACGCCGTCAGCGTGCGGTGACCGTTCCCGACGGAGCACGCACGGGCGGCGGACATGGCGTCAATCATCGTAGAAGCCACCCCCCGCACCGGCGCCCAGGCGACCCTTGTCGATGTAGTTCACCTTGAGATATTCGGCCCAGCCCTGCGTTGCGGGATTTGCGCTTGCGATGTTGTACGCCGTGCGCAGGCCGACAATGTCGTAGATCTGGAACGGCCCCAGCTTGGCGCCGGTCCCGATTCGCCAGGTCTTGTCGATGTCCTCCGGACTCGCCACACCTTTCAACAACAAGGCGGCGGCCGCGTTGAGCAACGGCACCAGCAGCGAATTCAGCACGTAACCCGGCTGCTCCTTGTGCAGTCGGATCGGTTCCATGCCGATTTCCGCAGCGAAGCGCGCCACCTGCTCGAACACCTCAGGATCGGTCTGCGGCGTACCCATCACTTCCGCTGTGTTCTGGCGCCAGATGTGATTGGCGAAATGCAACGCCAGGAACTTCTCCGGCCGGCCCGTCGCATCCGCGAATGCACTGGGCAGCAGCGTGGAGGAGTTGGTGGCGAAGATGGTGCCTTCGCGCGCCAGCCTGGCGAGTTCGGCATAGACTGAGCGCTTGAGTTCCAGCTTCTCCGGCACCGCTTCAATTACCAGGTCCGCGTCGCGCACGGCCTGCGCAAGGTCGCTGCTCAGTGCGATGGCCGCCGCGACCCTGGTGGTCGCCTCGGGCGTCGTCCCCGGCAGGTCGGCGGCATATGTCTGAGCCAATCGCGTCAGGGCGTCGCGGGCACGCTCCAGCGCTGCTGCGTCAATGTCGTACGCCGTGACGCTCTTGCCGTGAAAGGCGCACTGGAAGGCGATCTGCGCGCCGAGCACGCCAGTGCCCAGCACGGTCACTCGCTGCAGGCCGGAGGGCGAGGCGACGGTCTTTGTGGTGTCCTGTGTCATGTTCATGCGTCCTCCCCGGCCAGCAGGCCGGCGTCGTGGAGCAATGCACCGATCTCGGTGCGGTCGAGCCTGGCCAACACGCGGTCGCGCAGGAACGACGGGCCCGGCAACGCCAATTCTTCGCCATCGCGCAGCTGGTGCAGTGCATCCAGCAGGGTGCGGATGTCGTAGGTGGAATTGAACACTTCCGGCACGCCGCGTTCAATGCCCAACAGCGTGTAGACCGCTTCCATCGGCGTGCGCACCGAGTACTCGGTGGTGAAGATACAGTCGCGTTGCTTCGACTCCGCGAACTGGCCGATGAATGCGAAGTTCACAGCGCCCGCTGGCACCACGTCAGGGCGATCACCGGCTTGACGCGGCATGAAGAAGGCGGTGATGTACGGCATCATCACCGGCACGGTGTTGGCTCCCGTGGCTGCAAGCTCCGCGATGTCCTCAACCGGCACACCCATGTGATACAGCCATTCCTGGGTGATTTCCTCGCCGGTGCAGTCCTGCATCGGCTTCTTGACGTAATCCCCCGGCACGTCCGCGAACAGGCCATAGAACCAGATCACGACCTGGTCCTTGGGCTGCTTCTTGAAGTGCGGCTGGCGGTTCACCGTCCAGCTCAGCAGCCAGCTGGAATCCTTGGCGGTGACAATCCCGCCGGTCACCACCTTGCCGCTGAACGGGTCGCGCTTGGCGATCTTCTCGATGTACTTCGGGATGCGCGCGTCCAGCGTGGTGATGGTGGCGGATTCCCATTTGGTCTCCGGAATGTGCGTGCCGAACACGTCGGGCCGCCCGAACGACGGATCCTTGGCCGCGATGCGCCGCCACAGATCCCAAGCCGGTGCCGGGCCTTCGTCCAGCAGCGCCGCGGTCTTATGGTCGCCCTCGTTGCTGTTTTCCACCAGCGAGCCGATGGTCATGAACAACAGGTCATCGGGGCCGAGTGCCATGCCACCGGGCTGGCCGTCGCGGTTCCAGTGGATGCGCGTGGCCTGCTTGCGTCCGTTGGTGGCATCGATGTCGAAATCGACATCTGTCACCTCGGTGCAGTACTGGAACACCACGCCCTGGTCCTTCAACCACTTCACCAATGGCAGCACCAGCGATTCGTACTGGTTGAAGCGGGTGAACTTCAACGCGGAAAGATCCGCCAGACCGCCGATGTGGTGGATGAAGCGGTGCAGATAGAGCTTCATTTCCAGCGCCGAATGCCACTCTTCGAACGCGAACATGGTGCGCCAGTACATCCAGAAGTTGCTGGCGAGGAAGTCCTCACCGAACACCTCGTTGATGCGCTTGTTCTCCATCTCCTCGCGCGTGGCCATGAAGACCTTGAGCATGTCCTTCTGCGCGGCCTTGCTGAGCGTGAACTTGCCCATGTCGGGCGCAGGCTTGCCCTGTTCGATGGTGGCGCGCTGCAGGGAGAAATTGGGGTCGTCCTTGTTCAGCCAGTAGAACTCGTCGAGCACGCTGGCCCCCTCGACTTCCAGCGACGGAATGCTGCGGAACAGATCCCACAGGCATTCGAAATGGTTCTCCATCTCGCGGCCGCCGCGGATCACGAAGCCCTTGTCCGGCTTCTCAAGTCCATCCAGTGCGCCGCCCGGCACGTCGATGCGTTCCAGGATGGTGATGCGCTCGCCCGGCATCTGGCCATCGCGGATCAGGAAGGCGGCGCCGGCCAGCGAGGCCAGGCCGGAGCCGACGAACCATGCGGATTTGCCGTCGACCCCGTCTGGCTTGCGCGGGCGGGCGAAGGCTTCGTAATTGCCACTGCTGTAATACATGTACGGACTCCAGTCGGGGAAGTTCAAGGTCATCGATCTAGCGAAAGGTCACTCCCACGGTAATGTATATCACCTGATATTTGAATTCGATTTGAGATCTATATGGCTGTCCGGACGGCTTTTCGCGGCCCGCAAATGATCTGGGCACCCGAAGGTGCCCAGAGGTAAGCGCGTTTGATGGCGGGGACGATGCCGGTATTGTTACTGCCGACCCCGCCCGCGCAGGCTACGACTGTTCGCCCCTGCTGTCCGCGTCGACGCTCGTAATTGATTCGGCATCGGCGTCGTCCAGCGAGACATCCAGCCGCTCGATCGCCTGCAGCTTCTCGCCGGCCTGCACGCGCATCAGGGTCACGCCCTGCGTGTTGCGGCCGACCTGGGCGATGTGCGCCGCCGGCGTGCGTACCAGCGTGCCGCCATCGGAGATCAGCAGCACATCGTGGTGGTCGGAGAGCGCAGCACTGGCGGGGTGCTGGCGCTGAGGAACAGGTAGCTGCCGGACGCCGGGTGGGCGGCGAACCGCAGCCGCTGGTCCCGGCAAGGTTGATCGCGGCGCGGCCGGCGGCATCGAAGTGGGAGGAGCTGGCGCAGCCGCTCGAAAATTGCGGGACGACGGCAACACCGGCGGCGCTGGCGGGACTGGCGTAGCGCGCCGTCAGGCCGGCGATTTCGGGCGCCAGATTGCGGCTCACCCGGGTGTTGTGCGCGAACCAGCCGCCCAGGAAATGGGCGAAATTGCTGCTGTTGCTGCCGAGGTACGCGCCGCTGGCGCCGCTGCCACCGG
>NZ_JAOCCT010000068.1:0-3213 GCF_029840555.1 Stenotrophomonas sp. GD03877
CGGGTCTGTAGCTCAGGTGGTTAGAGCGCACCCCTGATAAGGGTGAGGTCGGTAGTTCGAGTCTACCCAGACCCACCATTCTCTGAATGACGCATACAATCGATCTTTATACGCATCAGCACTGTGGCTGGTACGTGTTCTTTTAAAACTTGTGACGTAGCGAGCGTTTGAGATGTTCTATCAGACGTGTCGTGAGGCTAAGGCGAGAGACATAAGTCTCTTTATTGATTGAGTCGTTATATTCGTATCCGGGCTTTGTACCCCCGGGTCACATGTATAACCCAAGGCAACTTGCGGTTATATGGTCAAGCGAATAAGCGCACACGGTGGATGCCTTGGCGGTCAGAGGCGATGAAGGACGTGGCAGCCTGCGAAAAGTATCGGGGAGCTGGCAACAAGCTTTGATCCGGTAATGTCCGAATGGGGAAACCCACCCGCTTGCGGGTATCCTGCAGTGAATACATAGCTGCTGGAAGCGAACCTGGTGAACTGAAATATCTAAGTAACCAGAGGAAAAGAAATCAACCGAGATTCCGTAAGTAGCGACGAGCGAACGCGGACTAGCCCTTAAGCTGATTTGGTTCTAGGAAAACGCTCTGGAAAGAGCGGCCATAGAAGGTGATAGCCCTGTATCTGAAAGGGCCATTTCAGTGAAGACGAGTAGGGCGGGGCACGTGAAACCCTGTCTGAACATGGGGGGACCATCCTCCAAGGCTAAATACTACTGACCGACCGATAGTGAACCAGTACCGTGAGGGAAAGGCGAAAAGAACCCCGGAGAGGGGAGTGAAATAGAACCTGAAACCGTGTGCGTACAAGCAGTAGGAGCTCCGCAAGGAGTGACTGCGTACCTTTTGTATAATGGGTCAGCGACTTACTGTTCGTGGCAAGCTTAACCGTATAGGGGAGGCGAAGGGAAACCGAGTCTGATAAGGGCGCATAGTCGCGGGCAGTAGACCCGAAACCGGGTGATCTAGTCATGCCCAGGGTGAAGGTGCGGTAACACGCACTGGAGGCCCGAACCCACTCCCGTTGCAAAGGTAGGGGATGAGGTGTGATTAGGAGTGAAAAGCTAATCGAACCCGGAGATAGCTGGTTCTCCTCGAAAGCTATTTAGGTAGCGCCTCATATGTATCCTCTCGGGGGTAGAGCACTGTTATGGCTAGGGGGTCATCGCGACTTACCAAACCATTGCAAACTCCGAATACCGAGACGGACTGTATGGGAGACACACGGCGGGTGCTAACGTCCGTCGTGAAAAGGGAAACAACCCAGACCCACAGCTAAGGTCCCAAATTTTGTGCTAAGTGGAAAACCATGTGGAAAGGCACAGACAGCCAGGAGGTTGGCTTAGAAGCAGCCACCCTTTAAAGAAAGCGTAATAGCTCACTGGTCGAGTCGGTCTGCGGGGAAGATTTAACGGGGCTAAGCACAGAACCGAAGCTTGGGGTGCATAACTTTGTTATGCGCGGTAGAGGAGCGTTCCGTAAGCCGTTGAAGGTGGATTGAGAAGTCTGCTGGAGGTATCGGAAGTGCGAATGCTGACATGAGTAACGATAATGCGGGTGAAAAACCCGCACGCCGAAAGCCCAAGGTTTCCTTGCGCAACGTTAATCGGCGCAGGGTGAGTCGGCCCCTAAGGCGAGGACGAAAGTCGTAGTCGATGGGAAGCAGGTTAATATTCCTGCACCTCGCGTAAGTGCGATGGAGGGACGGAGAAGGTTAGGTGTACCAGGCGTTGGTTGTCCTGGGGAAAGGCGGTAGGTTTGGATCTTTGGCAAATCCGGGATCCTTTAAGACCGAGCACCGAGACGAGCCTTTATGGCGAAGTCACTGATACCACGCTTCCAGGAAAAGCTCCTAAGCTTCAGCTTACGCAGACCGTACCGTAAACCGACACAGGTGGGTAGGATGAGAATTCTCAGGCGCTTGAGAGAACTCGGGTGAAGGAACTAGGCAACATGGCACCGTAACTTCGGGAGAAGGTGCACCCTTTTTGGTGGCTCGTGCGAGCTATAGCTGAAGAGGGTCGCAGTAACCAGGCCGCTGCGACTGTTTATCAAAAACACAGCACTCTGCAAACACGAAAGTGGACGTATAGGGTGTGACGCCTGCCCGGTGCTGGAAGGTTAATTGATGGGGTCAGCCGCAAGGCGAAGCTCTTGATCGAAGCCCCAGTAAACGGCGGCCGTAACTATAACGGTCCTAAGGTAGCGAAATTCCTTGTCGGGTAAGTTCCGACCTGCACGAATGGCGTAACGACAGCGGCGCTGTCTCCACCCGAGACTCAGTGAAATTGAAATCGCTGTGAAGATGCAGCGTTCCCGTGGCAAGACGGAAAGACCCCGTGAACCTTTACTATAGCTTTACACTGAACGTTGAGTTCGTCTGTGTAGGATAGGTGGGAGGCTATGAAACCATGGCGCTAGCTGTGGCGGAGCCATCCTTGAAATACCACCCTGTCGTGCTTGACGTTCTAACCTGGGCCCATTATCTGGGTCGGGGACCGTGTATGGTGGGTAGTTTGACTGGGGCGGTCTCCTCCTAAAGAGTAACGGAGGAGCTCGAAGGTACGCTCAGCGCGGTCGGACATCGCGCACTGTGTGCAAAGGCATAAGCGTGCTTGACTGCAAGATCGACGGATCAAGCAGGTAGGAAACTAGGACTTAGTGATCCGGTGGTTCTGTATGGAAGGGCCATCGCTCAACGGATAAAAGGTACTCCGGGGATAACAGGCTGATACCGCCCAAGAGTTCATATCGACGGCGGTGTTTGGCACCTCGATGTCGGCTCATCACATCCTGGGGCTGTAGTCGGTCCCAAGGGTATGGCTGTTCGCCATTTAAAGTGGTACGCGAGCTGGGTTCAGAACGTCGTGAGACAGTTCGGTCCCTATCTGCCATGGGCGTTGGAGATTTGAGAGGGGCTGCTCCTAGTACGAGAGGACCGGAGTGGACGAACCTCTGGTGTTCCGGTTGTCACGCCAGTGGCATTGCCGGGTAGCTATGTTCGGAAGCGATAACCGCTGAAAGCATCTAAGCGGGAAGCGCGCCTCAAGATGAGATCTCCCGGGGCACAAGCCCCCTGAAGGAACCATGTAGACTACGTGGTTGATAGGTCAGGTGTGTAAGTACAGCAATGTATTGAGCTAACTGATACTAATGATCCGAGAGGCTTGACCATATAACCTCAAGTTGCCTTGGCTTTACGACA
>NZ_JAOCCT010000069.1:0-3030 GCF_029840555.1 Stenotrophomonas sp. GD03877
ACTTATCGCTTGAGATGGGGCTGGCCGTGAGTACAGCGCCGGTGGTTGACCTTGTTCGAGGGTCGGCAACGCGACTGGTACAGACCCAAGGAGCCCTCGTAGGCCGTAAGTCAGGCGCTCCATTGCTACGCAGGCACCATTGCTAGTGGTTACCATTTACCTATCGCGCCATAAGTCTTAGCATGTGACTTTGCTGCTTTGGCTGAGCGTGGGGATAGGTTTCCGAAGGCCTTAGTCAGGTAGGGGTTACGTTACCCTTGGGTTCCAAGTCATCCTTGCTACACCGGTTGAGAAGGCGCGCACCGTTCCCGGCCATTAGGCAAGGGGTTGGATAAGTAACGCTGTATACCCTGCGCAATGACTGCGCGATCTCCCTGTCTCAAACCATACATACCTATCATGTGGCAAGCTGGGCTAATGTCTTCTAGTCATCGCGCAATTGACGACGATCAGTGGGCAGAGGATACGAAACAACATGATTGCTACTGGGAGTTGGGTCGATCTATCAATAATGCCTGAGAAGAAAGCCACCGATAAACGCGCCCAATCACGCCTGGTTTTCTCGCCCACTTGAACCTATCGCGCCGCAAGTTTTCTACTGATTCTTGCTTTTACGCGTAATTTCCGAAGGAGGGCGTTGATTGGCCTCCGATAATTTCCTGCCTGCGTTGTCTGTTAGCTATTACTCGGTTACGGGCTTTCGGCATGGTTTTGCAGCGCTCAATCAAAGGAAGGTTAGCTAAAACCTACGCGCTAAAAAGCTATGAATATTGTATCCGTGCCTGCTGGGAGCTTTGACTTTCTGGGCTTGGGGGTTGATTACGGGATGGGGGGGATGGCGGTGGCAGGGGGGGGCTGCAGCTTGGTGAGTAAACAGATTTGGGCAATCCCCCCGCTTTTCAGGGGGCAGCGTGAGGAGGCTTTTGCGTTTCTTGGGGGAGGTTATTTTGACCGGAACACGCTAGGGTGATACCAAGCAGATGTCCAGCCAGGACTGTTAGAGAAGCTCTAAATCAAGGGTTGGAGCGGGTAGAGGGAATCGAACCCTCACCGATAGCTTGGGAAGCTATAGTTGTACCATTCAACTACACCCGCTTATTTCAACCTGATAGCGCAGCTAAGGTAGGGTACCTTTGGGCCTGCCCCGTCAACAGCTTGGTGGGCTGGATTCTTTTACTCACCAAGACGTGGTGTCCTATAAGACAGTTGGTTCTGTGAGGTGGTTGCTGGCACGTCTGGACAGACAGAAGTGATTCGTTTCTCCGCTACATTGATTCATGAATCACGTTTAGCTTGCGAGCTTCTCTCTGCACGGTGGCGAAAAAAAACGCAGTGGCCATCATCCATTCACTGAGATGGCCTCTCGCAGTTGGCAGGGAATAGTGGCCGTCAGAGCTTGAACTCGATGATTTCGCCAAGCCCTTGCACCATCATCACCACATGTACGGTTGTGTCTTTGTAAGCGCCCAAGGACTCCATCACCTCCTTGATTTGATTCCAGGCGATGTCCTCGGCCTCATTCCGCTTTTGAGTAATGGTCGTTTCGCTCAGGTGAACGACGCCTTTGAAAGCTGTCTCGACAGTTTCGAGCTTGTTCCATTCCTCAATCTCAATGCGGTTCAATTTTTGACGCAAGCGAACGGCTTGGTTCTGATGTTGCCGATCGGTTTCTGTATACGGAGAGACGCTGTAGGTCAGCAAGAAGGAGTGACTAGCCATGAGAGTCCTTTCTGTGGGGTACGGAAGTGCGAACGTCCCAGACTGCCCTCACTAGCTGAGGCCAACAATCAACTCAAAGTAGGAATTGGTTCGAGTTTTTTGGGGTTTTGGTGCCAAGTAATCACTGCTGTGGGCGGGCATGATGTCTGGTCAGAAATCTAGGAGCTAGACATGTGTATCCTGTACATGGCCGAGCCCGGCAGCGCAGCTGAATGGCGTCAGGTTTTTTCACAGCAGGCCCCAGAACTTGATTTTCGTCTGTGGCCAGATGCGGGTAATCCAGATGAGGTTCAGTACATCATCGCATGGGAGCCGATTCCGGATCTCATGCAGCGTTTCCCAAATCTCAAGGCGCTGTACTCAGCCGGCGCCGGTGTCGATCAGTTCGACCTGTCCCAGCTGCCAGAGCATGTCTCGATGGTGCGCCTCATCGAAACGTCGATGGCCGACATCATGGCCGAGTATGTAGTGTTTAGCGTGCTCGCCCTGCATCGTGACATTTTTGATTACCAGATTAGTCAGCGGGAGAGATGCTGGACGCCCTTGCCCATCGTTCCAGCCAGCGAGCGCCGCGTTGGCATCATGGGCGCAGGTAATTTGGGGCTAGTCGCTCTCGACCGTTTGCGACCCTTCGGCTTTCAGTTGAGCGCATGGAATCGCTCCTACAAAGAGGTACCGGATGGGCGGTGTTATGTCGGACGAGAAGAGCTGTATGACTTCTTGGAGCAGTGCGACATTCTGGTCAACCTTCTGCCTTTAACTCCTGAAACTCAGGGGATTCTGAATGCTGCCACGTTGAATCGGTTACCGCAGGGTGCTGGGCTTGTGAATGTCGCTAGAGGTGCGCACGTAGCTGAAGAAGATCTTCTGCAGGCATTGAATGGAGGAAGGCTCGGAGGAGCGGTTCTGGATGTTTTCGATCAGGAGCCACTTTCGCCTGATCATCCGTTCTGGTGCCACCCTCGAGTTTTGGTGACGCCGCACATTGCGAGCAACGTGCAGGTCAAAGGTGCCGTGGCTGTGATTACGGCGAATGTGGAGCGGGAGCAGCGTGGGTTGCCACTGCTCAACGTTGTTGATCGTTCAAAGGGCTATTGATGCTCTTGGGGGAGGGAGGCGTGTGAGGAGCCTCCCTCTCTTCATCTAGTGTCCGCCCAGATACGCCTCGCGCACCTCTTGGTTGCCGAGCAGTTCCTCGCCAGTCCCTGTCATTCTGATTTCGCCGGTCACCATGACATAAGCCCTGTCACTTAGGCGCAGGGCATGGTTGGCGTTTTATCAACCAGAAATTCCGGATACCCGGTATTTTCA
>NZ_JAOCCT010000007.1:0-200350 GCF_029840555.1 Stenotrophomonas sp. GD03877
TTTGTATCTCAGCCCCTTCCACAGGTCTGTGATGCCACCATCCTGGTGAGTGGTGCCGCGTCCTGCGGCGGTCGGTGGTCACGGCCTTCCTGTCCGTGACCGGTGAACCAGCCTCCTGCCGGTTCCGACGATTCCTGCTGTCAGCGCCTCGGTACGGTTCGCACCGGTACCGATCCGGGTACCGGATCCGCCGGCAACAACCTGTTGCCTACGGTGATCCGCTGTCGATTCCGTTCGACGATTGCTTTCCCTATCCCCTTCACCTGCGCCAGGTCCTCGACGCGGTGAAACGGGCCGTGTCTGCGCCGGTGCTCGACGATCGCCTCGGCCTTGGCGGCTCCGACCATCATCAATCCCTGCTGCAGCGCCTGGGCATCGGCGCGGTTGATGTCGATCGGTTCGGCGGCATGCGCCCCTGCGATCCACACGACCAGCACCAGTGCCCTCAACACGACACTCCAAGGCACGACGTGTATCTCCTTGTGGTTCTGACCGTCCCGACCGGCAATCCCGTCGGTAGGAACAGTGTCCGTCACCACATGCACACAGCCTATCGGTTTCCTGGATTTCTAAAAGCCAGCCAAATACCCGACGTGATGTAGGAAAAACCCTACCCACGGCACAGGCGTAGAATGTCGCGATCACAGCCCATGCAATCGGAGTTTCAGATGGACAGCGCCAAGCTCGGCCAATTCGTCAATGACAAGTGGGACAGCGAGATCGTCCCGCAGTTGGTCGACTACATCCGCATTCCCAACAAGTCGCCGATGTTCGACGCCAATTGGGTGCAGAACGGTTACATGGAACAGGCGGTCACGCTGATGGAGAACTGGGCCAAGGCCCAGCAGCTGCCCGGCCTGAAGGTTGAAGTGGTGCGCCTGGAAGGCCGTACCCCGCTGATCTTCCTGGAAATTCCGGCTACCGGCGCCGAAACCGGCGACGACACCATCCTGCTCTACGGCCACCTGGACAAGCAGCCGGAAATGACCGGCTGGGACGACGACCTCGGCCCCTGGACCCCGGTCCTGCGCGGCGACAAGCTGTATGGCCGCGGCGGCGCCGACGACGGTTACGCCATCTTCGGCTCGCTGGCCGCCGTACTGGCGCTGCAGGCCCAGGGCCTGCCGCACGCCCGCTGCGTGGTGCTGATCGAAGCCTGTGAAGAATCGGGCAGCTACGACCTGCCGGCCTACGTCGACCACCTGGCCGACCGCATCGGCAAGCCGTCGCTGGTGGTCTGCCTGGATTCGGGCTGCGCCAACTACGACCAGCTGTGGTGCACCACCTCGCTGCGCGGCCTGACCGGCGGCAACTTCACCGTGAAGGTGCTCAACGAAGGCGTGCATTCCGGCGATGCCTCCGGCGTGGTGCCGTCCAGCTTCCGCCTGCTGCGCCAGCTGCTGTCGCGCATCGAGGACCAGGACACTGGCCGCATCCTGATCGACGGCATGAACGTTGAAATTCCGGCCGAGCGCCAGGAACAGGCCAAGCGCGCCGCCGAAGTGGTCGATACCGAAATCTTCGAGAAGTTCCCGATGGTCGACGGCCTGCGTCCGATGAACGAGGACCTGACCGAGCTGGTGCTCAACCGCACCTGGCGCCCGGCGCTGTCGGTCACCGGCGTCGGTGGCATGCCGGCATTGGAATCGGCCGGCAACGTGCTGCGCCCGCAGACCTCGGTGAAGCTGTCGCTGCGCCTGCCGCCGACCGCAGATGGCAAGACCTGCGGTGAGCTGCTGAAGGAAGCGCTGCTGCGCGACCCGCCGAACGGCGCGCAGGTCACCCTGGATCTGGAAAAGGCCTCCACCGGCTGGAACGCCCCGGCCATGGCGCCGTGGCTGACCCAGGCCATCGACGACGCCAGCCAGGCCTTCTTCGGCAAGCCGGCGATGTACATGGGCGAAGGCGGCTCGATCCCGTTCATGGGCATGCTGGGCGAGAAGTTCCCGGGCGCCCAGTTCATGATCACCGGCGTGCTTGGCCCGCACTCCAACGCGCACGGCCCGAACGAGTTCCTGCACATCCCGATGGGCAAGAAGGTCACCGCCTGCGTATCCAAGGTGATCAGCGAGCACTACGCCGCCAGCCTGCGCGGCGAGACCAGTGGTTCGCCGGTGGCTGCCGACAGTGGCACCCGCCACGGCGACCACGGCTGCTGCTGATCACGTCACACCGTGACGGACGCAGTCTGGCCTTGCTAGGCTGCGTCCACCCTTGCTGGAAATCGCGCGCATGAATGGTCTGTTCGGCAGCAGCAGCTGGCTCTACATCATCCTGGTCGGCTTCTTCGTCGGCCTGCTCGGGCGTTTCTTCATGCCCGGCAACAACCGCATGGGCTGCCTGCTGACCATCGTGCTGGGCATCCTCGGTGCGCTGCTGGCCGGCTGGTTTGGCCAGTACATGGGCTGGTACGCCCCCGGTGAGCCGGCCGGTTTCCTCGGTGCGGTAGTGGGCGCGGTGGCCGTGCTGGCCGTCCTGCGCCTGTTCAGCGGCCGCCGCTGAGCGCGCATCCCCTTCCCTTCCTGTTCCCGACGTTGGCGCGCCCGGCGCGCCCGGATATGCCTGCATGACCGAACCCGCCTCCGATCCCCAGCGCAGCGCGCAGCGTCTGCAGTGGGCCCGTACCCAGCTCGAAGATGCGAATGCAGTGGTCGAACGCGCCTCGGTCGATGCCGGCATGCGCAGCTACTGGCGCACCACCAGCACCGGTGGCAGCCACATCGTGATGGACGCCCCGCCGGGGCTGGAAGATCCGCGGCCGTGGCTGCGCATGCGCGGCCTGCTGCACGACAACGGCCTGCGCGTGCCCATGCTGCTGGCCCAGGATCTGGAGGCCGGCTTCCTGCTGCTGGAAGACCTCGGCGACCCGACCTTGGCGAAGATCCTCGACGAGCGCAACGCTGACGAATGGTTCGGCCGTTCGATCGAACAGCTGCTGCGCCTGCAGGCGATTCCGGTGCCGGCCGACTTCGGCCAGTTCGGCGAAGCGCTGCTGCAGCGTGATGCCGGCCTGTTCGACGAATGGTTCCTGCAGCGCCACCTGAACCTGGAACTGGACTGCGGCGAGATTGAAGGGCTGCAGCTGGTGCATCGCCGGTTGATGGACAACGCGCTGGGCCAGGCCCAGTTGATGACCCACCGCGACTACATGCCACGCAACCTGATGCCGGTCGACGACGGTCCCGCCGTGCTGGATTTCCAGGACCTGGTGCGCGGCCCGATCGCCTACGACGCGGTGAGCCTGTTCAAGGACGCCTTCCTGAGCTGGCCGCTGCAGCGCGTGGACGAGTGGCTCGCGCAGTACCACGAGCGCGCGCGCGATGCCGGCCTGCCGGTGCCCGACCGCGCCACCTTCCTGCGCGACGCCGACTGGATGGGTGTCCAGCGCCACGTGAAGATCCTCGGCCTGTTCTGCCGCCTGCGCTACCGCGACAACAAGGGCCATTACCTGGACGATGCGCCGCGCTTCATCACCTATCTGGATGAAGTGCTGCCGCGCTATCGCGAACTGGCGCCGCTGCAGCGGTTGCTGGACGACCGCATCAAGCCAGCACTGGCCGAGTTGGCCGCACCGCTGCGCGTGGCCCGATGAAGGCGCTGGTCTTTGCCGCTGGCCTCGGCGAGCGCATGCGCCCGCTGACCCTGCACACGCCCAAGCCGCTGCTGGAAGTGGCTGGCAAGCCACTGATCGTCTGGCACCTGGAACGCCTGGCCGCGCTTGGCGTGCGCGAGGTGGTGATCAACACCGCATGGCTGGCCGAGCAGTTCCCGACGATGCTGGGCGATGGCAGCCAATGGGGCCTGCGCCTGCATTTCATGTACGAAGGGCAGACCCCGCTGGAAACCGGCGGCGGCATCCTCAACGCGCTACCGGTGCTGGGCGACGCCCCGTTCCTGGTCGTGAACGGCGACATCTGGACTGATTTCGATTTCGCCACGCTGCCGCGCGAACCACAGGGCCAGGCGCACCTGGTGCTGGTCGACAATCCCGCGCAGCACCCGGACGGCGACTACCGGCTGGACGCGCAGGGCCTGCTGCACCACGACCGCCAAGGGCCGTGCCTGACCTATGCCGGCATCGGCGTGTATCGCCCCTCCATCGTGGCCGACTGGCGCACGGTGATCGGCGATGCGCCGGGTAGCGAGCGTGTTCCGCCGAAGTTCTCGGTGGTGCCGCTGCAGAAGCATTTCATGGCGCAGGGGTTGATGACGGGGCAGCACCATCGCGGGCGTTGGACCGATGTGGGTACCGTGGATCGCCTGCGCGCGCTGGATGTTGAGTTGGCGGCGAACGGCTGAGCCCCTCGTGGTTGGTCGCGTAGAGCGGATCGCGTGTTTGGCCGGGCGGGTGGGCCATGCAGGGGACGCTGCAAGTACGTCCATGTAAGCTCGGTCGCCGCATCCATGCGGCTCACGCCCCTGCGCAGCCCACCCCGACCGGCCTCTGACAGTTTCCGTGCGCGTCCAGCCACGGAAGAAAGGAAAGAAAAGCAAAAGCGGGTCGCTTCGCTGCGCTTGCTCTGGTGTCGACCAAGGTCGGCATCCACCAACAGCCGCGGAAACCTGTCGAAGGCGGGGGGCTGTGGGTTTGCGGGGTGTGAGCCGCATGGATGCGGCGACCAAGCCCCCATGGATGGGTTCACGGCGTCCCCGCAAACCCACAGCGCCCCGCCATCCCACGGATAGCCCGCTTTTGACGTTGACGTTGATGTTGCTTCGGCTTCGGCGGGTGCAGGGCGCAGCCCTGCAAACAAACCCCACCCTCAGTATCGAGGCCGGCCTTCTTCCAGCACCTGGCGCAGGAACGGCACGGTGATCCGCCGCTTCGCCGCCAGTGACTCGCGGTCCAGCCAGTCCAGCAGCGTGATCAATCCACCCAGCTCGCGCCCGGTGTGCGACAGCAGCCACTCGATGGCCGCCTCGTCGATCGCCAGGCCACGCCGCAGTGCACGCTCACGCAGCACCGCCGCGCGACCTTCCTCATCCAACGGCTGCAGCAGCACGCGCACGCACTGGCCCAGGCGCGAACGCAGGTCGGGCAGTACCAGCCCCAGTTCTTCCGGCGCCTTCTGCGCCGTGTACAACACGGTGACGCCCGCAGCGCGCGCGCGGTTGTGGAAATCGAACAGCGCGATCTCGTCCTCGCGGTTGCCGGCAACCTCGTCCAGGCCATCCAGCGCCACCAGTTCGCGCACCTCCAGCCCATCCAGCGCCGCGCGCACGCGGCCGGCGGCGCTGGCCAGCGGCACGTAGGTCGGCAGGCGGCCGGCCTGCTCGGCGCTGGAACACATCGCCAGCGCCTGATGGGTCTTGCCGGTGCCCGCCGCCCCTTCCAGGTAGACCCAGTCGTGGCTGGCGCCCACCGCGATCGCGCGCAGCTGCGCCAGCGCGCCATCCGGCGCGCCGATGAAGGTCTCCAGGCGCTGGTCCCGCGGGTAATGCAGGGCCAGCGGCAGTTGCGGCACACCCATCACTTCAGGTCGGGGCCCTTGTCGTTCGGAATGATGATATGGGGGGCATCGACCACGCCATCAAGCACGATCGCCGGCTTCTCGCCCACGTACAGCTCGCTCTGGCGGTAGCGCTGGTGCGCGTAGCGCAGCAGCACGTTGGTCACCGCCGCCACCGGCAGCGCCAGCAGCATGCCGAGGAAGCCGAACAGCTGGCCGCCGGCCATCACCGCGAAGATCACCGCCACCGGGTGCAGGCCGATCTTGTCGCCGACGATGCGCGGGGTCAGTACGTAGCTCTCCAGCAGCTGGCCCACGGTGAACACCACGCCGACCAGGATCAGCAGCTTCAGGTCGAAGCCCTGTGCCTGCACCAGCGCGGCGATGATCGCCATCAGGATGCCGGTGGTCGCGCCCAGGTAAGGGATGAAGCTGATGAGGCCGGCAATCAGGCCGATCAGCAGGCCCAGCTTCAGGCCAACCAGCGACAGGCCACCGGCATAGATCACGCCCAGCGCCAGCATCACCAGGAACTGGCCGCGGATGAACGCGCCCAGCACCTCGTTGGATTCGCGCGCCAGCGCGCTGATGGTGCCGATCTGGTTGCGCGGAATCACCGACGCGACCCGCTCGACCAGCTTGTCCCAGTCACGCAGGAAGTAGAACGCCAGGATCGGCAGCAGCAGGATGTTGACCACCCAGGTCACCATCGCGAAGCCCGAGCGCGAGACGTAGCCCATGAATGTGGTGGCGAAGCCGCCGGCCTGCTGCCAGTGGCTGCGCACCCATTCGATCAGGCGGTCCGGGTCCAGCCACTGCATCACTTCCAGGCCGGTCTTCTGCTCGAACCAGGGAATGCCCTTTTCCATCAACCACGCCTGTGCCTGCGGCGCGACCGCGATCAGGGTGGTGATCTGGCGCTCGATCATCGGCACCAGCACCAGCAGCAGCGCCACGATCACCAGCACCATCGCCGCGAACACCAGCACCACGCCGGTCATGCGCGAGCGGCCGGTGGCCTCGATGCGGTCCACCAGTGGATCGCCCAGCCAGGCCAGCGCCAGCGCCAGCACGAAGGGAGTCAGGATCGGCGCCAGCAGCCACACCACCCAGCCGACCAGGCCGGCGAACAGGATGTACTTCAGGCGGCGCAGGAACTGCGCGATTTCCGCTTCCGGGGTCAGAGTCATCGCAGGCGGTACTCGTTGCTGACCGGGGCGGCCACCGGGGTACCGGTGGTGTCATCGATCGGCGTCGGCAGGGCCGGCAGCGGTGCGCTCGGCGCCAGCACACCGTTGTCGCCCAGCATGCGGTTGAAGCCGGCCAGGCCGGTGGTCATCTCCAGGCTCAGCTCCAGCTGGCCGGCCGAGGCGTGCAGCGGGGTGACGTTGCGCACCACCGGCACCTCGCGCAGGCCGGCAGCCAGGCGCAGGTAGTCATCGGCACTGTTGATGCCGGTGACCACTACACGGTAGGTGCCGGCCTGGCCGACGGCGGCGCCCGCCTTGGCATAGCGCTTGACCAGCGCATCGGCGGCACCATCGGCACCGGCGGCCATCGCACGCATGGCGTTGGCGTCCTTGCTGGTCCACTTGTTCAGCTCACGGCCGTTGTCGACGAACACCCAGTCCGCCTGCCAGCCACCGTTGGCGCGGTACAGCTTGCCGATCAGCTGCATCGGCGGCGAGTAGCGCGAAGAGGCGCGGGCCACGGCGGCGCTGTCCTGGCGCCAGATGGCACCGGCCAGTGCCTGTTCGGCAGCACCACCGCTGGGCAGGCCCAGCTTGTAGCCGCGCTCGATGGCGCGGTTCAGCAACGACCGGGCGGCGTTGGCCTGCTGCACGCTGACCAGGCGCGGACCGCTGCCGTCGTCGACGGCCAGCCACAGCACCGGCTTCGGGCGCGGCTGCGGCCACAGCGGCAGGCCCAGCGCCGACACCAGCGAATCGACATCGTCCTCGCGGAAGCGGGCCACCAGCAGGGTACGGAAGCTGGGGGCGCCACTGGCGCTCACGCTCTGGTCCTGCTTGTAGTCGTAGCTGGCCACGTAATCCTTGGCATTGCGCAGCGCCTGCGCCACGCCAGGGCGCGACATCACGCTGCGATCGCCGGACAATTTGCCCAGTACAACGCTCAAGGCGCGGGCCAGGGCGCCGTTGCGGTCGGCTTCGGCTTGGCTGTTGACGGGCACTTCGGCCTCGTACGCGCCAGTGGCGGTGGCAACATCACCCTCGGTGCGCAGGCCGCTCTGGGCCATCGTGGCCACCGGCAGGCTCAGCGCAAGGAGCAGGGTCAGAATCAGGCTGCGGCGCATCAGGACATCCATTGGCTCGACGTATCCGGGGGAATTGTTGCCCGAATACGGCCTTTGCGCCAATGCGGCCTGTTAAAATCGCCCGTTCAACCCCTGCCAGCGCCGACGCCCGTGACCAACACCCCGTCTTCCGCCCCCTCCCCCCTCACCTACCGTGACGCGGGTGTCGACATCGACGCCGGCAACGCGCTGGTCGAGCGGATCAAGCCCCTGGTCAAGCGCAGCTTCCGCCCGGAAGTGATGGGTGGCCTGGGTGGCTTCGGCGCCCTGTTCGACCTGTCCAACAAGTACCGCGAGCCGGTGCTGGTGTCCGGTACCGACGGCGTGGGCACCAAGCTGAAGCTGGCCCACCAGCTGAACCGCCACGATACGATCGGCATCGACCTGGTCGCCATGTGCGTGAACGACGTGCTGGTGCAGGGTGCCGAACCGCTGTTCTTCCTGGACTACTTCGCTACCGGCAAGCTGGACATCGACACCGCCGCGGCGGTCGTGGGCGGCATCGCCAACGGCTGCACCGAGGCCGGCTGCGCGCTGATCGGCGGCGAAACCGCTGAAATGCCCGACATGTATGCCCCGGGCGAGTACGACCTGGCCGGCTTCACGGTCGCTGCGGTCGAGAAGAGCGAGCTGAAGGACGGCGCCAGCGTGGCCGCCGGCGACGTGCTGATCGGCATCGCCTCGTCCGGCCCGCACTCCAACGGTTACTCACTGGTGCGCCGCATCTACGACCGCGCCGGTCGCCCGGCCGATCTGGAGCTGGAAGGCGGCGTGAAGCTGGTCGATGCGCTGATGGCGCCGACCCGCCTGTACGTCAAGCCGATCCTGTCGCTGCTGAAGTCGCACGGCGAGGCCATCCATGGCATGGCCCACATCACCGGTGGCGGCCTGACCGAGAACATCATCCGTGTGGTGCCCGAAGGCCTGGGCCTGGACATCCAGGCCTCGTCGTGGACCCTGCCGCCGGTGTTCCAGTGGCTGCAGAAGGAAGGCGCGGTGGCCGACAGTGAAATGTGGCGCACCTTCAACTGCGGCATCGGCTTCGTGCTGATCGTGGCGCCGGACCAGGTGGCTGCAGTGTCCGACGCGGTCAAGGCGCAGGGCCTGGAGCACTGGACCATCGGCCAGGTGGTCACCGCCGAAGGCGCCGAGCGCGTCCACATCGGCTGATCCCGGCAACCCAGGAGCCCGCATGGACGCAACGCCCCCCTTGTCGCCCGCCCCCGTGCCGCCGCCGCTGGCGACGGTACCGGTGTTCAGCGCGCAGGATGCCGATCACCTGCGCATGCTGGCCATCGCGCACTACGTGGTCGGCGCCCTGATCGCGCTGTTCTCGCTGATCTTCATCATCCACATCGTGCTGGGCATCACCGCGCTCACCGGCAACCTGCCGATGAATTCCGGCGGCCAGCCGTCATCGCCGGCCGAGGAACGCCTGTTCGGCTGGATGTTCACCATCGTCGGCTGCGTCATCGTGTTCGGTGGCGTGACCCTGGGCGCGTTCGTGGCCTACGCCGGCCGCTGCCTGACCCGTCGCCGCCGCTACCTGCTGTGCCTGATCGTGGCCGGCTTGGCCTGCCTGTTCACGCCGATCGGCACCGCACTGGGGGTGTTCAGCCTGATCACCCTGCTGCGCCCGCAGGTCAAGGCCGCCTTCGACCTTCCCGCCACGACCGCATGACTGCCTCTGGCAATCCGCCGCCGCTGCCGCATCAGACCCTGGCGCAGCTGCAGCTGACCAGCCATCTGCAGACGCTGAAAGTGCTGTTCTACGCGTTGGCCGGCTTCCATTGGGTCGCCACAGTGGCGTTCCTCGGCCTCAGCGGCTGGGTGGCCCAGTCACGCGGGCTGGACGATGCCTGGATGCTGACCACGGTCTATGCGTCGATCGCCGGGCTGGCCGCCGTTCTGGGGTTCGTGCAGCTGCACACCGCGCGCCAGCTGTCACATCGCACCGGGCTGGCCTGGTGCCAGCGCGCAGCCTGGCTGGGCGTACTGGCAGGCCCGCTGGGCATGGCCTTGGCCGCCTATGCCTGGGTGTTCCTGTCCAAGCCTGAAATGGCCGCGCTGTTCGACCGCGGCGACCACCTCAGTGTCTGAACCTGCCGGCAGACGCCCCGTCCTGTCCTGATCGATTTCCCATGTCCGCGCCTGCCCTCCCGACGTCCACTTCGCCCACCACCCACCGCTTCTCGGGGCCCAAGAAGCTGGCCTTTGCCACCGTACTGGCGGTGTTCGCCATCAGCTGGGTCCACCCGCTGTGGCCTACCGAACAGGCCCTGCACAGCACCCTGACCGTGATCGGGCTGGCCGCGCTGCTGTGGGTCGACCGTCGCGGCGGCTGGCTGGGCAACGGCGCCTTCATCGCCATCTGTGGCTTCATCGCGCTGCACTGCGTGGCGGCGCGCTGGCTGTATTCCAACGTGCCCTACGACGCTTGGGCGCAGGCGCTGACCGGCTGGTCGCCGAACGCGGCCTTCGGCTGGCAGCGCAATCACTTCGACCGCCTCATCCACTTCCTGTTCGGCGTCTGCTTCACTCCCGCGCTGCTGCAGCTGGCGCGCCATGCGTGGCCCGCGCTGCGCCTGGGCCAGGCCTTCACCCTGGCGGTGATGACGGTGATGTGTGCCAGCCTGGTCTACGAATGGTTCGAGTGGGCCATCGCGCTGGCGCTGTCGCCGGATGCCGCCGAGGCCTACAACGGCCAGCAGGGTGACATGTGGGATGCGCATGCCGACATGCTGATGGCGACCGTCGGCAGCCTGCTGACGTGGCCACTGATCCGCCGGAGTTCCCTGCAATGACCGCCCCAACCCGCATCGCCGTGCTCGCCTCGGGCCGCGGCAGCAACCTGCAGGCCATCCTCGACGCGATCGGCAGCGGCCGCCTGCCGGCCGAGGTGGTCGGCGTGTTTTCCGACCGCCCCGCCGCGGAGGTCCTGCAGCGCGTCGCACCGAACCTGCGCTGGGCACACGCACCGAAGTCCTTCAGTGACCGCGCCAGCTACGAGCAGGCACTGGGCGATGCGCTTGCCGCAGTACAGCCGGACTGGATCGTCTGTGCAGGCTACATGCGCATCCTCGGCGCGGCCTTCGTACAGCGCTTCGATGGCCGGCTGGTCAATATCCATCCGTCGCTGCTACCGCTGCACAAGGGCCTGGACACCCATGCCCGGGCGCTGCAGGCCGGCGATGCCGAGCACGGCGCCAGCGTGCACCTGGTGGTGCCGGAGCTGGATGCCGGAGCCGTGCTGGCGCAGGTACGTGTACCGGTGCAGCCAGGTGATGACGCGCACAGCCTGGCCGAGCGCGTGCTGGCGGTGGAGCATCCGCTGCTGATCGCCACCCTGCAGCTGTTGTGCGAGGGCCGCCTGGCTGAACGGGAGGGTCAGCCCTGGCTGGACGGTCACCCCCTGTTTAGCCCCTTGGCCCTAGATTCCGCCGGAAACCTGAACCGGTAACGCCCTTGCACACGCCCTGCTGACTGCGGGGCTGGCATCCTGCCCCCCTCCTGCGGTCCCTGTCCTCCATGAAGACCACGACCCTGCTGTCCACTTCATTGCTGCTGTCGCTTGCCGTGTTCCCCGGCGTGGGCTGGGGACAGGCACCGGCGCCCGCCACCCCGCCGGCACCGGTGCCCGCAGCGCAGCCGCCTGCCGAGGCGCCGGTCGTACCGATGCCACCGGCACTGGCCTGGGAGCCACCGCCGCTGCAGCCGTTCAGCGCCACCTACCAGGCCTTCTACAAGGGCAAGGAAGCGGGCGATGCCAGCATGCAGGTCACCCACACCGGCGGCAGCCAGTGGCGGGTCGACATGCAGGTGGTCGGCCGCCGCGGCTTTGCCAGCGTGCTGGGCCTGAACATCGAACAGAGCACGGTGTTCGAGGAGCGCAGCGGCGTGTATGCGCCGCTCAGCCAGAGCACGGTGCGCAAGGGCCTGTTCCTGGGCAAGAAGGCGGTCGGTACCTACAACTGGCAGGCCGGCACCGCGCAATGGACCGGTGACGTCAAGAAGGAACGCGCGCAGCCGATCCCGCTGCAGGCGGGCGACCAGAGCGCGCTGCTGATCAATCTGGCGATCATGCGCGATGCCCGCCCGGGCGCCGCCATGCACTACCGCTACGTGGACATGGGCAAGGTCCGCGAACACGACTACCAGGCCGCGCCGCAGACCGAGAACGTCGAGGTCGGCGACCTGTCCTACAACGCGCTGCGGGTCTACCGGACCAACGGCGGCAGAAACGAAACCATTCTCTGGATCGCCAACGGTGTCCCCACCCCGGTGCGCATCCTGCAACGCGAAGACGGCGAAGATCGCGTCGATCTGCGCCTGATCGAATACCAAGGAGTCTGAGCATGAACACCCTGACCCGCCCCCTCACCTGGATCGCAGCCGCCGCCCTGACCGTGGCCAGCCTGCCGGCCATGGCCCTGGAACCGTTCAAGGCGGATTACCTGGCCAGCTACATGGGCATGCAGGCCAACGGCACCATGACCCTGGCCAGCGAAGGCAGCAACAAGTGGCGCTACAGCCTGCAGGTGAAGAACCAGCTGGCCGACCTGAGCCAGAGCACGGTGTTCGAGGAAGTCCGTGGCCAGCTGCGCCCGCTCAGCAGCCAGGACCGTTCGGCGCTGCTGGTGAAGAAGCGCAACGTGCAGGCCAACTACAACTGGACCAGCAACCAGGCCACCTGGACCGGCGACATCAAGCCGGACCGTGCGGGCCCCATCGCGCTGAAGGCGGGCGACATGGACGCGCTGCTGATCAACCTGGCGATCGCCCGTGACCTGGCCGCCGGCAAGCCGCTGACCTATCGCATGGTCGACGAAGGCCGCATCAAGAACATGACGTACCGCGTGATCGGCAAGGAGTCGATCACCGTGGGCGGCAAGAGCTACGAGGCCACCAAGGTCTCGCGCGCCGACGGCAACAAGGAACTGATCGCCTGGATCGTGCCGGAGTTCCCGGTGCCGGCGCGCATGCTGCAGCGTGAGAGCGGCCGCGATGCGCTGGACCTGACCATCAAGGCGATGAACTGACCGGAGATCCACGTCATCCACGCATGGCGTGGATGGATGTATCCCAAAAAGAAACGCCCGCTTCCGCGGGCGTTTTCTTACTTCTTCGCTTCGGCCGGTTTCTCTTCGGCCGCCTTGAACTCGGTGCGGCAGTCCACGCGGATCTGCTCACCGGTGCTGCGCCAGACGAAGGTGCGGCAATGACGGTTGCCGTCCTGGCTGTCGTTCACTGCGACCGCATAGAACGACTCGATGATTTCATCACGCGTGACCGTGCCATCGCCATTCCAGTCCATGTCCTTCTGCTCGATGCCCCGGGTGATGGCGATGTTGGAGTACCAGGCATAGCCCAGCCACGCCAGCACGATCAGCACCAGGGCCAGCAGCGCCTTGCGACGCGGGCTGAACTTGCCGCGCAGGATCATGGCACGCGCCGGATGGTGGCGCCGAGCGAAGACAGCTTCTCTTCGATGTTCTCGTAGCCACGATCAAGGTGGTAGATGCGGTCGATGGTGGTGTCGCCGCTGGCCATCAGGCCGGCCAGGATCAGCGACGCCGACGCACGCAGGTCGGTCGCCATCACCGGTGCACCGCTCAGGTGCTCGCTGCCACGCACGATGGCGGTATGCCCTTCGACCTGGATGTCCGCACCCAGGCGCAGCAGTTCGTTGACGTGCATGAAACGGTTCTCGAAGATCGTTTCGTTGATCACGCCCACGCCGTCGGCCACGCAGTTGAGCGCCATGAACTGCGCCTGCATGTCGGTCGGGAATGCCGGGTACGGCGCGGTGGTCAGGTTGACCGCCTTCGGCCGCTTGCCCTGCATGTCCAGGGTGATGGTGTCGTCGGTGGTCTCGATCTTCGCACCGGCCTCGACCAGCTTGGACAGCACCGCGTCCATGGTGTTCGGGCGCGCACGGTTGACCGTGACCTTGCCACCGGTCATCGCTGCGGCGACCAGGAAGGTGCCGGTCTCGATGCGGTCGGGCAGCACTTCATGGCGGCCACCGGACAGGCGCTCGACGCCTTCGATCACCAGGCGGGCGGTGCCCAGGCCTTCGATCTTCGCGCCCAGCGCGATCAGGCAGTGCGCCAGATCGGTCACTTCCGGTTCCATCGCGCAGTTGTCGAGGATGGTGGTGCCTTCAGCCAGCACCGCACCCATCAGCACGTTCTCGGTGCCGGTGACGCTGACCATGTCGAAGGTGAAATGGCCGCCCTTGAGGCGCTTGGCGGTGGCCTTGATGAAGCCGTTCTCGACCACGATCTCGGCACCCAGCGCCTGCAGGCCCTTGATGTGCTGGTCGACCGGACGCGAACCGATCGCGCAGCCGCCGGGCAGCGACACTTCGGCCGCGCCGAAGCGGGCCAGCAGCGGGCCCAGCACCAGGATCGAAGCGCGCATGGTCTTGACCAGCTCGTAGGGTGCCACGTGCTGGTTGACCGAGCGCGGGTCGACCACGATCGCGCTGCCGCGCGACAGCGTGCCCTGGTCGATGGTGACCTTGGCGCCCAGCTCGCCCAGCAGCTTCACCGTGGTGACCACGTCGTGCAGGTGCGGCACGTTGGTGATCTCCACCGGCGCATCGGCCAGCAGGGTCGCGCAGAGAATGGGGAGGACGGCGTTCTTGGCGCCGGAGATGCTCACTTCACCGTGCAGCGCAGCGCCGCCGGTCACAACGATCTTGGCCATGTATTCGGGATCTTCTGCGGTTCAGCCGGCTTCGGCCGGGGTCACGGTTTTCAGCGCCAGCGCGTGGATCGCGCCGCCCATCAGGTCGCCCAGCGTGGCATACACCATGCGGTGGCGGGCCAGCGGCATCTTGCCGGCGAAGGCCTCGCAGACCACGGTCGCTTCGAAATGCACGCCATCGTCGCCCTGCACGTCGGCGCGGGCGCCAGGCAGGCCGGTTTCGATCAGATTGCGGATGGTGTCGGCGTCCAACGGGCTTTCCTAATAAAATGTGCGTCCATTCTACTTCCGCTGCGTGGCGTCCGCATGGCCGAATCCCTGTTGCCCCCCCGTTCCGTCGACCCTGCCGGCCTGGTCGCCAGCGGCCGCCGCGTCTTCGAGATCGAGCGGCAGGCGCTGGATGCCGTGGCCGACCGCCTTGGCGAGGCCTTCCAGCAGGCCTGCCAGGCGATCCTGGCCAGCCGCGGGCGGGTGGTCGCCACCGGCATGGGCAAATCCGGGCATATCGCCCGCAAGATCGCCGCCACCCTGGCCTCCACGGGTACGCCCGCGTTCTACGTGCACCCGGGCGAAGCCGGCCATGGCGACCTGGGCATGATCACCGAAGACGACGTGGTGCTGGCCCTGTCCTATTCGGGCGAGTCGGACGAGGTGCTGATGCTGCTGCCGGTACTCAAGCGCCAGGGCAACGTGCTGATTTCCATGACCGGCCGCCCGCAGTCCAGCCTCGCCACCGCCGCCGACATCCATCTGGATGTGAGTGTGCCGGCCGAGGCCTGCCCGCTGGCGCTGGCGCCGACCTCCAGTACCACCGCCTCGCTGGCGATGGGCGATGCGCTGGCTGTGGCCCTGCTCGACGCACGCGGCTTCACCGCCGATGACTTCGCCCGCTCGCACCCGGCCGGCAGCCTCGGCCGCCGCCTGTTGCTGCACATCACCGACGTGATGCACACCGGCGAGGACCTGCCCAGCGTGGGCGCCGACGCCAGCCTCAGCGAAGCGCTGATGGAAATGAGCCGCAAACGGTTGGGCATGACCGCCGTGGTCGATGCCGACGGCGTGCTGATCGGCCTGTTCACCGACGGTGACCTGCGCCGTGCGCTGGACAGCGCGCTGGACGTGCGCACCGCAAAGATCGCCGATGTGATGACCCGCAACCCGCGCACCATCGGTGCTGACCAGCTCGCGGTCGAGGCGGCCCGGCAGATGGAAACCCAGAAAATCAATGGCCTGATCGTGGTCGATGGCCAGGGCCGCGCGGTCGGCGCCCTGAACATTCATGACCTGTTGCGGGCCCGGGTGGTTTAACCGAGAGTCCATCAACCCCATTCAGTCTGTAACGCCGCACCTGCCCCCAACGAGCCTGCCGCCCTGATGCCCTGGTCCCCCCTGCCCGCCTTCCCCGCCCACCTGCATGCCGCCGCGGCCCGTATCCGCCTGGCCTGCTTCGACGTGGACGGCACCCTCACCGACGGTCGGCTGTACTACGACAAGGACGGCAACGAGAGCAAGGCGTACTTCGTGCAGGATGGCCTGGGCCTGAAACTGCTGCAGCAGCACGGTATCCACCCCGTGCTGATCACCGCGCGCAACAGCCAGTCCGCGCTCAAGCGCGGCGCCGACCTCGGCATCGACACCCAGATCGCCGTGGGCGACAAGCTGGCCAGCGTGCAGGCGCTGTGCGCGCAGCACGGCATCGGCCTGGAACAGGTGGCGTTCATGGGCGATGACCTGCCCGACCTGGCGCCACTGGGTGCGGTCGGCCTGGCGGTGGCCCCGGCCAACGCCCATCCGTGGATCGCCGAGCGCGTGCACTGGCAGACCCGTGCCGAGGGCGGGCTGGGCGCCGCACGTGAGCTGTGCGACATCCTGCTGGCCGCCCAGGGCCACGTGGACGCCGTGCTGGCGAGGTTCGGCGCATGAACCTGCCCACCCTGAACTGGCGCACCGTGCTCGGCATCGGCCTGCTGCTGGCCGCCCTGCTGAGCAGTTGGGCGGCGCTGCGCAACCGCGACAAGGGGCCAGCCAAGGGTGGCCAGGAAGTCGGCGTGGATTACATCCTGCATGACTTCCAGATCGTCGCCCTGGATGAGCACGGCAAGGAATCGACCACCCTGCGTGCGCCGCTGCTGGAGCGCCAGCGCGGTGACCAGACCATCAACATCGCCACGCCGCTGTTCGAGATGCCGGACAAGGATGGCAAGCACTGGACCCTGCGTGCCGAGACCGGCTGGCTCAGTGCCAAGGGCGACGAGATGAAGCTGCGCGGCAATGTCGCCGGCGACAGCCCGGCCGGCCCGGGCACGGTGCCGACCACCTTCCGCACCGATCATCTGGACGTGTTCCCGAAGGAAAACCGCGCCCGCACCGACGCCCTGGTGACCATGACCCGCCCGGGCATGGAACAGTCCGGCGTCGGCTTCGAAGTGGATTCGAAGAACAACACGTATCATTTCCTCAGCCAGTCCAAGGGCCGCTACACGCCCAAGCACTGATTCCGCCGCCAGCCTGCGACGTCTCCGGACAGGCGCAGGGCCGGCAGCCCCATCCGCCCGCCCCCGGCCCGCCCGGGAGGCCCTCACCGGTAGAACGGACCCCGATGAAGATTCCCTTTGCCGCCGTACTCGCGCTCGGTCTTCTTGTCCCCAGCGCCGCCTTCGCCAAGTCCACCGACCGCAACGAAGACATGCACATCGATTCCGGCGCCCAGTCGGGCATGCTCACCGGCGACGGCAAGACCGTGCTGTCGCAGGGCGTGATCATCACCCAGGGCACGCTGGACCTGCGCTCGTCCGAGGCCGAGATCTACCTCAAGGACGGCGAGGCCGTGCGCGTGGTGTTCACCGGCAAGCAGGCCAAGATGAAGCAGCAGCTCGATGACGGCACCTGGATGGACGCGCTGGCTGATCGCATCGATTACGACATCAAGACCGAGATCATCACCCTGACCGGCAACTACAAGGTCACCAGCGCCCGCGGCACCAATGCCGGCCAGCGCATGGTCTACAACACCCGCACCGGCGAGATGAACTCCGGTGGTGACGGCAGCCGCGTGCGCACCGTCATCCCGCCGAAGAACAAGACCCCGGCCGCGCCTGCGGCACAGCCCAAGGCCACCACGCCGGCGCAGCCGGCCGGGAGCAGGAAGTAATGCTCGTCGCCAAGGGCCTGCGCAAGAAGTACAAGCAGCGCGAAGTCGTCAAGGACTTCGGGTTGACCCTCGACGCCGGTGAAGTGGTCGGCCTGCTCGGCCCCAACGGCGCCGGCAAGACCACCTGCTTCTACATGATCGTCGGCCTGGTTGCGGCTGACGCTGGCAGCATCGTGCTCGATGGCAAAGACATCACCGGCGATCCGATGTATACCCGCGCCAAGCAGGGCGTGGGCTATCTGCCGCAGGAACCCTCGGTGTTCCGCAAGCTGACCGTGGCCGACAACATCCGCCTGGTGCTGGAACTGCGCGAGGACCTCGATTCGAAGGGCCGCGAACGCGAATTGAACAGCCTGCTCGACGAACTGCAGCTGGGCCATGTCGCTGACCAGCTCGGTGCCAGCCTGTCCGGTGGCGAACGTCGCCGCTGCGAGATCGCCCGCGCACTGGCCGCGCAGCCGCGCCTGATCCTGCTCGACGAACCGTTCGCCGGTGTCGACCCGATTTCGGTCGGCGAGATCCAGCGCATCGTCACCCATCTCAAGCAGCGTGGCATCGGCGTGTTGATCACCGACCACAACGTGCGCGAGACCTTGGGTATCTGCGACCGCGCGTATATCCTCGCTGAGGGCAGCGTGCTGGCCCAGGGTTCGCCGGAAGCGATCCTGGACAACGCCGATGTACGTCGCGTCTACCTCGGGGATTCCTTCAAGCTGTGAGTGCAGTCGCCGGGTCCCTTTCCTTCCTTTCGGCACAGGCATGAAGACTCGGCTGCAGACATCGTTGGGACAGCAACTGGTGCTCACGCCCCAGTTGCAGCAGGCGATCAAGCTGCTGCAGATGTCCACCACCGAGCTGGAGCTGGAAATCGCGCAGGCGGTGGAAAGCAATCCACTGCTGGACTGGGCCGACAGCAGTGACAGCAGCAGTACCGCCAACGAAGCCGGCGATGGCAACGACAGTGACGCCGCCGCAGAACGCACCGATGCCGGTGACGACTGGGCACCGGCCGAACTGGACTGGAGCGCGGCCGGCAGCGGTGGCAGCTTCGACGATGACGACGACAACGGCAGCGCTGCCGAGCGCGTAGCCGAAACCGAAACACTGGCCGACCATCTGCTGTGGCAGCTGCATCTGTCGCATCTGTCCTCGCGTGATCGCAGCATCGGCGCGGCACTGATCGATGCATTGGACGACGACGGGTACCTGCGCGAGCCGCTGGCCACCATCGCTGAAACCCTGTTGCCGGCGATCCACGCCGACGAGGACGAGATCCTCGCCGTGCTGCATCGCATCCAGCGCTTCGATCCGGTGGGTGTGGCTGCACGCACGCTGGGCGAATGCCTGCTGCTGCAGCTGGATGTGCTGGCCGGCGACACGCCCGCCCTGATCCTGGCGCGGCAGATTGCCGCAGGCCCCTTGGAACGGTTGCCGCGCAGCGGCGTCGCCGGGCTTGCCCATGAGTTGAAGCAGCCGCTGGACGAGGTCGAGGCTGCCGTGGCGCTGCTGCGCTCGCTGGACCCGCGCCCGGGCACGCAGATCGCACCGCTGTCGCAGGACACCTATGTGGTGCCGGACGTGGTGGTGTGGCGGCAGAACGGCGTGTGGCGCGCGGCGCTGGCCGCGCATGCCGGGCCGAAGGTGGTGATCCACCGCGGCTACGAACAGCTGATCCGACGCTGTGGCGACGCCGATGCCGGCTACCTGCGTGCCCAGCTGCAGGAAGCGCGCTGGCTGCTGAAAGGGCTGCAGCAGCGTGGCGAAACCCTGCTGCGCGTCGTGCGCAGCCTGATCCTGCAGCAGGCCGGCTTCCTTGAATTCGGTGAGCAGGCGCTGCGTCCACTGACCCTGCGCGAGATCGCCGCCGAGCTCGGCCTGCACGAATCCACGGTCTCGCGCGCGATCGCCCGCAAGCACGTGCGTACCCCGCGAGGCACCCTGCCGCTGCGCGCCTTCTTTGCCTCCGGCATTGATACCGAGGGCGGTGGCGAGGCGTCCAGCACCGCCATCCAGGCGATGATCCGGCGCCTGATCGACGACGAGAACCCGCGCAAGCCGCTTTCTGACGCCAAGCTGGCTGACCTGCTCAAATCATCGGGAATTCCAGTAGCGCGGCGCACCGTGGCGAAGTATCGTGAAGCCATGAACATTTCCGCCTCGCACGAAAGGGTCAGAATCGCTTGACGCGCCGCCGCGCCCGGCGGAGAGGTTCATTGGCACATCCGAACACAGGAGAAACCCGATGCGCATCGAAACGTTTGGCAAAGATGTCGAAGTCACCCCGGCCCTGCAGTCCTATGTAGAGGAGAAGCTGGCCCGGATCGGCAAACACTTCGACCAGCACTGCGAAGCGCGGGTGACCCTCAAGCTGCAGAAGACCGAACACCACGTCGACGCCAGCCTCAACATTCCCGGCCAGACCCTGCACGCCGAGGCCAATGCCCAGACCATGTATGCCGCGATCGACCTGCTTGCGGACAAGCTTGACCGCCTGGTGATCAAGCACAAGGAGAAAAAACAGCAGCACGCGCCGCTGCCGGTGGGCGACAATGGTGGCTGATCGCCACTGTTCCCCGCAGACATGCCCCTGACTGACCTCCTGGCGGCCGTGCAGACCCAGCTCTGCACGGCCACCGACCGCGACAGCGTCCTGCAGGCCGCCGCCGGGTTGCTGGCCTGCCGCCAGGCCAACGCCGAACAGATCTATCTGAACCTGTGCCAGCGCGAAGCGCTGGGCAGCACCGTGATCGGTCACGGCATCGCCATTCCCCACGGCCGCGCGCCAACCCTGGACCGCCCCCGCGGCGCCCTGCTGCGGTTGGCCACCCCGGTCGACTTCGGTGGCGACGAGCCGGTGGACCTGGTGTTCGCCATGGCCGTCCCCGCCCACTACACCCACCAGCACCTGATGCTGCTGTCCGAGCTGGCCGAGCTGTTCTCCGCGCCGGACATCCGCCAGGCCCTGCGCGAAGCGGGCGATGCCCGGGCCCTGCGCGAGGCGCTGGACATGACCCCACCTGCGAGCGCCGCATGAATACCAGCATCACCGCCCGTGAACTGTTCGAACAGCAGCGCGAGCGGCTGGGGCTGCGCTGGGCTGCCGGCAAGTCCGGCGAGAAGCGCGAGCTGGAGGCCGGCAACACGGTCTCGCGGCGCCCCTCGCTGGCCGGCTACCTCAACGCCATCTATCCCAACAAGGTGCAGATCCTGGGCACCGAGGAACTGTCCTGGCTGGATGCGCTGGAACCGCGCCAGCGCTGGGAGACCATCGAAAAGATCATGCAGTCGCACCCGCTGGCGCTGGTGCTGACCCGCAACCAGGCCTGCCCGGAAGACCTGCGCGCCGCCGCCGATGAATCCGGCACGCCGCTGTGGCTGTCGCCCAAGCGCGGCCACGAACTGCTCAACCACCTGTCCTACCACCTGGCGCGTACGCTGGCGCCGCGGGTGATCCTGCATGGCGTGTTCATGGAGATCTACTCGATCGGCGTGCTGATCACCGGCGAGGCTGGATCGGGCAAGAGCGAGTTGGCGCTGGAACTGCTCAGCCGTGGCCATCGCTTGGTCGCAGACGATGCCCCCGAATTCACCCAGATCGCGCCCGACGTACTCGACGGCACCTGCCCCGAGCTGCTGCAGGACCTGCTGGAAGTGCGCGGCCTGGGCGTACTGAACGTGCGCGAGATGTTCGGCGACACAGCTGTAAAGAAGAACAAGTACCTTCGGCTGATCGTCCACCTGACCAAGCCGATGACCGAACCCACCCCGCATGGCTACGAGCGCCTGACCGGCGACTCGGGCACCCGCCATGTGCTGGACCTGGATGTTCCGCTGATCACCCTGCCGGTGATGCCTGGCCGTAACCTGGCCGTGCTGACCGAAGCCGCCACCCGCCTGCATATCCTGCGTACCAAGGGCATCGACCCGGCGGCGATGTTCATCGCCCGCCACAGCAACCTGCTGGAACGGCGAACGCCCTGATTCCCCTGCCCTTCGAAGAGCCTGTCCATGAGCACCGCAACCCCCTCCGCCCCGACCCTGATCATCGTCAGCGGCCTGTCCGGCTCGGGTAAATCCGTCGCCCTGAAGACCTTCGAGGACCAGGACTACTACTGCTCGGACAACCTGCCGATCCACCTGCTGCCCGACTTCGTGCGCAGCCTGCTGGCCAACCACGACGGCAGCGCACCACGCCGGCTGGCGGTCGGCATCGACGTGCGCGGCCAGGCCGACCTGAGCCAGCTGGGTGACTGGCGGCAGCTGGCCACCGACGCCGGCGTGGAAGTGAAGGTGCTGTTCTTCGAGGCCAGCGATGAAACGGTGCTCAAGCGCTATGCCGACACCCGCCGTCGCCATCCGCTGAGCCAGCTGGGCCTGTCGCTGCCCGAAGCGATCGCCCGCGAGCGCGAGCTGACCGCACCGCTGCGCCGCGAGGCCGATGCGGTGATCGATACCAGCAACCTCAACGTGCATCAGCTGCGGCGGCGGATCATCACCGAGTTCACGATGGACCATGCCACCGGCCTGTCGCTGCTGTTCGAATCGTTTGCCTACAAGCGCGGCGTGCCGGCCGAAGCGGACTTCGTGTTCGACGCGCGGGTGCTGCCCAATCCACACTGGGACCCGGACCTGCGCGCGCTCAGCGGCCGTGAGCCTGGCGTGCGTGACTACCTGGAAGCGCAGCCGGACGTGCAGCGCTACCTGGCCCAGCTGATGGATTTCCTCGATACCTGGCTGCCGAAGCTGGGGGATGGCACCCGCAGCTACGTGACCGTGGCGTTTGGCTGCACCGGTGGCAAGCACCGGTCGGTGTTCCTGGCCGAGCGCCTGGCCCGGCATGCCCGCGAGATGGGCTGGGAAGACGTGGCGACGTACCACCGCGAACAGGATTGAGGGGATCGGCCGGGCTGCGCCCGGCACCCGCCGATGCCGAATCAACGGCAACGTCCGAAGCAAAAGCGGGTTTCCTGTGGGTAGACGGGGTGGGCCAACAAGCGGGGGACGCTGCAAGTACGTCCCTGTAAGCTCGGTCGCCGCATCCATGCGGCTCACGCCCCCGCTTGCTGACCCACCCCGCCTTCGACAGATTCCTGCGATCTGTCGGGACGGCATTGTGTGCTGCTGTTGGTGGGTGTCGACCTTGGTCGACACGGTAGATCCACGCCATGCGTGGATGAGTCCCGGTCAGGCATCGAAAAACGCATGGGGTCGGATCCCTTTTCCAGGGGAAAAGGGCTCTGACCCTGGCAACACTGAATACGGGACACAGTGCCCCTCTCCTGCTGCTATCGCCAATTCACCTTGACCTGTTAACGTGCAGTAATGACCTGTGGCATTCTCCTCGTAACACATCCTGGGGTCGGGACCGCCCTGCTTGACGTGGCGACCCGGCTCCTGCGGCAGTTGCCGCTGAAAACCGAAGCTTTCGAAGTACCGTTCGACGCAGACCTGGATGCTCTTCTCCCGCTTGCCTCGGCCGCTCTGCGGCGGGTCGATGGCGGTGAAGGTGTGCTGATCCTGACCGACCTGTACGGCGCCAGCCCCGCCAACCTTGCCGGGCAGCTGGCCCGTCTGGGGACCCCGGTTCGCCGGGTGTCGGCGCTGAGCCTGCCGATGTTGCTGCGGGTGATGAATTATCCGGAACAGGGACTGGATCAACTGCCCGCCACAGCCGCGGCGGGTACCCGTAATGGAGCGATAGTCGACGATGCTTGAACGAGAACTCACCGTGAGCAACCGCCTGGGCCTGCATGCCCGGGCCACCGCCAAGCTGGTGCAGACCCTGGCGCCGTTCCGCTGCAACGTGACCATGGCCGCCAAGGGCCGTGAGATCAACGCCAAGAGCATCATGGGCGTGATGCTGCTGGCCGCCGGCCAGGGCACCCCGGTCACGGTGCGCATCAACGGCGAGGACGAAGCCGCCGCGATGGAAGCGGTGGTCGGCCTGTTCGAACGCCGCTTCGACGAGGACAGCTGAGCGTGCCACGCGCGCGTGCCGCCCAGGTCCCTTCCAGCCAGCGGCCGGTACAGCTGCTGGCCGGGCACGGTGCTGCCCGTGGCGCGGCGATGGGCCGGGCACGGGTGCGCCTGCCGCATGCGCTGGAAGTGGCCGAGCAGCGCATCGCCGCCCATCAGATCGAGGCCGAACTGGCCCGCCTGCACCGGGCGGTGGATGCCGCGCGCACGGAAATGCACGAGCTGCGCCAGCGCCTGCATGGCGCCTTGAACCAGGAAGTGGGCGAGTTCCTCGACCTGCATGCCCTGCTGCTGGACGATCCCGAGCTGTTGTTCGGGCTGGACGAACTGATCCGCAGCGGCCCCTACAGCGCCGGCTATGCACTGCGCCTGCAGCGTGACCGCCTGGCCAAGGTCTTCGATGGCATGGACGATGCCTATCTGAAGAGCCGCATGGACGACCTGGACCATGTGATCGGCCGCATCCACGCCTTCCTGCAGCCCGAACGGCCGCCGGTGATGAAGGGCCTGGCCGGGGAGATCCTGGTCTGCGACAACATCGCCCCGTCCGAGCTGGCGCAGCTGCAGGCGCAGGGCGTGGTCGGCATCGTCACCGCCGCCGGCAGCGCGCTGTCGCACAGCGCCATCCTGGCGCGCAGCCTGCACCTGCCCCTGATCGTCAACGTGCCGCAGCTGCTCAGCCGCATCGCCGATGGCGACGTGCTGATCATCGATGGCGCCGACGGCAGCATCACCGCCAACCCGCAGGCCGACAACCTGCGCGACTACCGCGCGCGCCTGAAAGAGCATGCGCGCGAGCAGCGCGAGCTCGGCCGCCTGCGCAGCAAGCCCAGCCGTACCCGCGACCAGGTCGACATCGCGCTGCTGGCCAATGCCGAATCGCTGGAGGACGTCACCCAGGCACATGCGCTGGGCGCGCAGGGACTGGGCCTGTACCGCACCGAATTCCTGTTCCTGCAGCGCAACGAGCTGCCGGACGAAGAAGAACAGTTCCAGACCTACCGCGATGCCGCATTGGGCATGAGCGGGCGACCGGTCACCATCCGCACGCTCGATCTGGGCGCGGACAAGGCCGACCGTACCGGCCTGACCCTGAGCAATGAAGAGAACCCGGCCTTGGGACTGCGCGGCGTGCGCCTGTCGCTGGCACGGCCGAAGGTGGCCGACACCCAGCTGCGCGCGATCCTGCGGGCCTCGGCCTACGGCAAGCTGCGCGTGCTGGTGCCGATGGTCAGCACCCGCGAGGAACTGCTGGCGGTGCGCCGGCGCATGCTCAAGCTGACCGAACAGCTGCGTGGCGAAGGTCACATGGTGTCCGACCATGTGCCACTGGGGGCGATGATCGAGGTGCCCGCTGCGGCGTTGGCACTGGAGAGCTTCATCGACCTGGTCGACTTCCTGTCGATCGGCACCAACGACCTGGTGCAGTACCTGCTGGCCGCCGACCGCAACAACGAGGCACTGGGCGAGCTGTATTCGCCACTGCATCCGGCCGTGCTGCGGCTGCTGCAGATGGTGATCGAGACCGGTGCGCGGCATCGCATCCCGGTGGCGGTCTGCGGTGAGATGGCCGGTGATGCGCGGATGACGCCGCTGCTGCTGGCGCTGGGCCTGAGCGAGTTCAGCCTGCACCCCGGCACACTGCTAGAAGTGCGCCGCGCGATCCGCGAGGCCGACCTGGCCACGCTGCGTGCGCGCGCACCGAAGCTGCTGGCCGCACGCGACCGCCGCGCCATCGAGCGCTGGCTGGCGCTGGTGGCCGAAACGGCCTGAGCGCCAAGGGCAGTGCCGGCCGCTGGCCGGCAATCGCCGCCATCGAGGTCCGTGAGGTTGCCGGCCAGCGGCCGGCACTACCATCGGCCGCCATGCGTGGCGGCTATGCGTTGAAACATCCCCTTGCGATAATGACGCGCTGAACACCCCTGTTGCCGCATCCTTGCCGGGATCGCGGCTTTTCTTATCCCGCGGGAGCTGCGATGGCTGAAGCTGTACGCCACGACAAGACTGCACGCCAACTGCGGATGCTGTCCGACGCACTGGACAGCGGTCGGCTGGGCCCGGTGCGCCGCCTGGTCAACACCCTGGCCCCGGCCGAGATCGGCAACCTGCTCGAATCGTTGCCGCCGGGCAAGCGCGAGGTGGTGTGGGGCCTGGTCGATCCGGAAGATGACGGCGAGGTGCTGGTCCACGTCGGCGACGACGTGCGCGAGAGCCTGCTCGCGGACATGGACCCGGACGAAATCATCGCCGCGGTCGAAGACCTGGACATCGACGACCTGGCCGACCTGGTCGAAGACCTGCCGGACACGGTCATCGACGAAGTCCTCAAGTCGATGGACCGCGAGAACCGCGAGCGCCTGGAGCAGGTGCTGTCCTACCCCGAGGACAGTGCCGGGCGCCTGATGAACCCGGACGTGGTGACCGTGCGCGCCGACGTCAACGTCGACGTGGTGCTGCGCTACCTGCGCCTGCGTGGCGAACTGCCCGACCACACCGACCACCTGTTCGTGGTCAGCCGGCGCCATCAATACCTCGGCCGGGTGTCGCTGGCGGCACTGGTGACCCACGAGGACACCACCCCGATCAACCGCCTGATCGACGACGAGCAGCCGGCGATCGATGTCGGCGAAAGCGACCAGGAGGTCGCCCGCCAGTTCTCCGACCATGACTGGATCTCCGCGCCGGTGGTGGACGACAACAACATCCTGGTCGGCCGCATCACCATCGATGACGTGGTCGACATCATCCGTGGACAGGCCGAGCACCAGGCGCTGGGCGCCGCCGGCCTGGACGAGGACGAAGATCTGTTCAGCCCGGTCTGGCGCGCCATGCGCCGCCGCTTGATGTGGCTGTCGGTCAACCTGTGCACGGCGTTCCTGGCCTCCAGCGTGGTCGGCCACTTCGAGGGCACCATCGACAAGCTGGTGGCGCTGGCGGTGCTGATGCCGATCGTTGCCGGCCTCGGTGGCAACGCCGGTACCCAGGTGCTGGCGCTGATGGTGCGCGGCCTGGCGCTGGGCCAGGTGGGCGCCTCCAACGCGCGCACTCTGTTGTGGAAGGAGGTACGGGTTGCGCTGTTGAACGGCGTGATGCTCGGCTCGGTGCTGGGCCTGATCGTATTGGCCTGGTTCCATTCACCCGGTCTGTCTGCGGTGATCGCCATCGCGCTGACCTGCAACCTGCTGTTCGCAGCGCTGGCCGGCGTGCTGGTGCCGCTCACACTGAAGCGCTTCGGCTTCGATCCGGCGCTGGCCAGTGGCATCTTCCTGACCGCCGTGACCGACTCGATGGGCTTCTTCACTTTCCTCGGCCTGGCCACCCTGGTGCTGCTGCACTGACCGCATCAAGGATCGGGCCCCGCCACGCGGGGCGCTGACCCCACCCAACTGGAACACCCATGGCAACAACGATCGAAAACTATTTCCAGCCCGGCTGGCGCGATCAGCAGCACACCTGCCCGGCCTGCGAATGGAAGGGCTGCTCGCGCGCCATGGAGATGGAGCTGGACGAGGACGCCACCGAGTACGACTGCCCGGTCTGCGAGAACCCGCTGCTGGTGGTGCTGCATCCGGACATGGCACAGGTGCAGGCAGCTGCCGCCGAAGGCAACGCCGAGGCACAGGAGCAGTTGGACATCATCGCCAGTTTCCCGCGCCCGCAGTGACGCGGCGCACGATGCCGCATTGACGTGTGGCGGACTACGATGCGGTCATACCTGCCGCCTCGGGAATCCCCATGGTCCGTTCGATGTCGCGCTGGCTGCCGCTGCTGGCCCTTCTGATGATGAGCGGTTGCACTTCGCTGCCGGACAGCGCGCGTGGTCGCTTCGAAGCACGTGCGGTGAAGGTGGAGGGAGAGACCGCCTACTACCAGGTGTTCATTCCGGCCGGCGTGCAGGCCGCCGCTCCCACCCACCTCCCGGTCATCCTGTTCCTGCACGGCTCCGGCGAGCGCGGTGCCGATGGCGTCAAGCAGACCCACGCCGGGCTGGGGCCTTACCTGCGCGAGCATCCCGACTTCCCCGCCCTGGTGGTGTTCCCACAGGTACCGGGCCACGAGGAGTGGAGCGGCCGCAACAACCGTGCGGCAGTGGCCGCACTGGACGCGACGATCGCCGAATTCGGCGCTGACCCGGCACGGCAGTACCTGACCGGCATGTCGATGGGCGGCTACGGCAGCTGGAACATCGCGTTGGACGACCCGCGCCGCTTTGCCGCGATCGTCCCCGTGTGCGGCGCGGTACTTGCACCACGCGCGAAGCGCCCAACCCTGTTCGTCGAGCAGGTCGCCCAGGAAACCGATCCGTATGCCGTGATCGCGCAGCGCCTGCGGCACACGCCGATCTGGATCTTCCACGGCGCGCTGGACGACGTGGTGCCGCCGGACGACGACCGCAGGCTGCACGCCGCCTTCCAGGGCGCCAGCGCACGCGACGTGCGCTACACCGAGTACCCCGACGGCAACCACAACGCCTGGGATGCCACCTATGCGGACCCGGCAATGTGGGAATGGCTGTTCGCGCAGAGGCGCTGAGCCACAGCTTCTGCTGGGAAACATCTGTTGGTGGATGCCTACCGTTGGTCGGCATGGATGTTGGTGGATGCCAACCGTTGGTCGGCTTGGGTATTGGTGGGTGCCGACCGTTGGTCGGCACTATCTCTCCGCTTCGGGGTAATCCATTGCCTGGTAACTCACATCGATCTCCCATCTGCACCAGGCATACGGATAATCCCCCACGCAGCTCGCCAGGTTCGCCCTGACCGGGTTGGCGACGATGTACATCGCATGGCGAAACAGTGATTCTTCAGAACGAATGGCGTGATCGTGATAGCTCGATTGCCAGAATCGTCCTGTCTTACTCAGCATGCGGTTGATCCGCAATGCACTGCTCGATTTGAAGCGTTGCATGATGCGGTCCAGCGAGAACGCTCGGATCTCCACAAGCCAATGGATGTGGTCTGGCATGACCACATAGGCAAGTGAGTGCGTCAGGCCCTCAGCATCAATGCGACGGAACACATCCATCACCTCCTGTGCCGCAGTGGCATCATCGAAGTAGCATCGACGTTCCTGGGTGACGGTGGTCAGGATGTAGGATTGCCCGATCCGGGAATGGCGGCCAAGGCGTAGGCGTAGGCGTGCGGTTCATGGGCCCAAGCGTGCGCCTGCCGGCATCCGTCTTCTATCGGGCAACCACGTCAGTACAGGTAGGCCCGGAACCATTCAGTGGCCAGGCCCGCACTTCACCGCACTGATGGTTCAGTGCCGACCAACGGTCGGCACCCACCGGATCGGATAAGGACAGATCAATCGTGCCGACCAACGGTCGGCACCCACCAGGGCAGGTCAGCCCAACAGGGGGATCAGCCCAGCAGGGTTTCCAGCACGGCCATGCGCACGGCGACCCCGTTGGCGACCTGGCGCAGTACCCACGACTGCGGGCCGTCGGCCACTTCGTCGGTCACTTCCACGCCGCGGTTGATCGGGCCCGGGTGCAGCACCGCCGCATCCTTGCCGGCGCGGGCCAGGCGCTCGGTGGTCAGGCCGTACTGCGTGTGATACTGCTCCAGCGACGGCACCAGGCCTTCTTCCATGCGCTCGCGCTGCAGGCGCAGCATCATCAGCGCGTCGACGCCTTCCAGCATCGCGTCGAAATCATCGCCGACCACGCAGCCCTTCAGGGTCTCGTCGTCCGGCAGCAGCGACTGCGGGCCGCAGACGCGGATCTCGCCCACGCCCAGCGTGCGCAGCGCATGCAGGTCGGTGCGGGCCACGCGCGAGTGCTTCACGTCGCCGACGATCACTACCTTCAACTTCGAGAAATCCGGGCCCTTGGCCTGGCGCAGGGTCAGCATGTCCAGCAGGCCCTGGGTCGGGTGCGAACTGCGGCCGTCACCGGCGTTGATCAGCGCAGTGCCCTCGCCCGCCGCTTCGGCCAGTGCGGCCACGGCGCCATCATCCGGGTGCCGCACCACGAAGCCGCGCACGCCCATCGCTTCCAGGTTGCGCAGCGTGTCGCAGGCGGTTTCGCCCTTGCGCGTGGACGAGGTCGAGGCATCAAAGTTCAGTACATCGGCGCCCAGCCGCTGCGCGGCCAGCTGGAACGAGCTGCGGGTGCGCGTGGACGGTTCGAAGAACAGCGTGCACACCGCCGAACCGGCCAATACGTGGCGCTTGTTGCCGACGCGGCCGACTGCGGCATCGCGGATCTGCCCTGCCCGATCGAGCAGCTGCAGCAGGGTCTCGCGCGGCAGGCCCTCCAGGGTCAGCAGGTGGCGCAGGCGTCCGGAGGCATCGATTTGCTGGGCGGTCATGGCGGTGTCGGGCAGTCAGGGAATGGGGGTGGCGTCGTCCGGCGACGACAGCCAGCGGTCGATGATCACCGCCGCGGCCACGGCATCGAGGGCGGCCGCATCACGGCGGCGCTTGCGCCCTTCGGCGCGCTCGACGGCGAAGCGGCGGGCGGCCTCGACCGAGCTGGAGCGCTCGTCGATCATCACCACCGGCAGCTTGAAACGTTCCCGCAGCTGGCGGGCGAAGCCCTGCGCACGCTTGCGGTTGGGCTGGTCCTGGCCGTCCAGGGTCAGCGGGTCGCCGACCACCAGGCCATCGGGCTTCCATTCCTTGAGCAGGCGCTCGATCGCGGTCCAGTCCGGGCCGTTGCCGTGCACATCGACCACGGCCACCGCGCGCGCATGCGCGGCGAAGGCACTGCCGATAGCCACGCCGATCCGTCGCGAGCCGACATCGAAACCCAGAACGGTGCCATCACGGCGGATCGCCGGGGCAGCAGGAACCGGTGCGGGCGCGACCGGCTCAGACATGGCCGCTGTAATCCGTCAGCCGGAACAGGTCCACGCCGATACGCGAAGCCGCACCCTGCCAGCGCTGCTCCAGCGGCAGCTGGAACACCAGTTCGGCATCGGCCGGCACCGTCAGCCAGCTGTTCTCGGATAGCTCGCTTTCCAGCTGCCCTGCGCCCCAACCGGCACAGCCAAGGGTGACCACGGCATTGGCCGGGCCTTCGCCGCGCGCCATCGCTTCGAGGATGTCGCGCGAGGTGGTCAGGTACAGGCCGTCGCCCACGGTCAGGCTGGAATCCCACGCCCGCGCGTCGTCATGGATGACGAAGCCGCGCTCCGGATGCACCGGGCCGCCGTTAAGCACCATGCGCGCCTGCAGGTCGCCATCACCGGTGGTGATGTCCATCTGTGCAAGCACTTCACCCAGCGTGTACTCGGAAGGCTGGTTGACCAGCACGCCCATCGCCCCGTTCTCGTCGTGCTGGCAGATCAGCGCGACGCTGCGGGCAAAGGTCGCGTCGAGCAGCGACGGCAGCGCGACGAGCAGGTGATCGGCAAGGGAGGTCGGCATTACAGGCATGGCCCCATTCTACCTGTTGGGGCCGATATGGTCGCGCGATGGGCGCGTGCAGCGATGGGCTAGGATGGTGCTTTGCCATGGAAGGTCATCGATGCAGCCCTCTTCGCCCCTGACCCTGCCGGCACGCAGCGCCATCGTCCTGATCGCCCTGCTGCAGGGCCTGATGCTGTACACCGCGCAGGAGCTGTCCGATGCATGGCCCTTCCGCGATATCGGCTGGCGCTACTGCTGGTACGCCTGGGTGCTGGCCATCCCCAGCGCGGTGGCGCTGAGCCTGGTCGAGCTGGGCCAGCGCCGCCTGTGGCTGCAGGCCGCGCTGGGCTCGGCGGTGGTGCTGGCGCTGGCCGCCTGGATCGGCTGGAACCTCAATGGCGAGATCGCACTGGAATCGGGCGCGCTGCAGTTCCCGCTGACCCTGGGCATGGCCGTGGCGGTGTTCGTGGCCCTGCCCTGGTGGCAGTTCCAGCTGCAGCACGGGCATTGGCGTGCCAGCTACCCGGCGTTGTTCGAGCGCGCCTGGCAGAACGGTCTGACCCTGGGCCTCGCCGCACTGTTCACCGGGCTGACCTGGCTGCTGCTGTGGTTGTGGGCGGCGCTGTTCCAGCTGCTGGAGGTGACGTTCTTCCGCGACCTGTTCCGGCAGGACGCGTTCATTGCGCTGGCCACCGGCAGCCTGGCCGGGTTTGGCGTACTGATCGGGCGCACCCAGCACCGCGCGATCCAGATCACCCGCCAGGTGCTGTTCGCGATCTGCCGCGGGCTGCTGCCGCTGCTGTCGTTCATCGCGGTGCTGTTCGTGCTGAGCCTGCCGCTCACCGGGCTCGAGCCGCTGTGGAAGACCCGCTCGGCCGCCAGCCTGCTGCTGGTGCTGTCGCTGTTGCTGGTGACGTTCACCAATGCGGTCTACCAGCAGGGGGAAGACAGCGCCCCCTACCCCCTGCTGCTGCGACGCCTTGTTGAAGCCAGCCTGCTGGCGCTGCCGGTCTACGCGGCGCTGGCACTGTACGCGCTGGGCCTGCGCGTGGTGCAGTACGGCTGGACCGTGGACCGGTTCTGGGCAGTACTCGTCGCGTTGGCCGTGGCCGGTTATGCCGTGGGCTACGCGCTGGCGGTGCTGCGCCGGCAGGGGCGCTGGTTGCAGATGTTGGAGCCGGTCAACCGCTGGATGTGCTGGGCGGTGCTGGCACTGGCATTGCTGGGCAACTCGCCGCTGCTGGACCCGGTGCGGCTGACCCTGTCCAGCCAGCTGGCGCGGCTGCGCGCGGACCCGCCGGCAATCACCAGCAGCGACGTCAACGTGCTGCGCTTCGATCTTGGGCGCCGTGGCGTGCAGGCGCTGCGCGAGCTGCAGCGTGATCCGGCCATCACCGCCGATGCCAATGCGCCACAGGTGATCGCGGCCGCGCTGGCACGCACGTCACGCTGGGACGACGGACAGCGCCTCGACAAGGGGCCGCAGGACGTCGTCGCCCTGCAGCGCGCGCTGAAGCTGGCCAAGGGATCCAGCTCGCCACCGGAGGATTGGTGGCAGGCACTGGCCACACGTTCGATCAATGGTGAATCCTGCGCCCAGAGCGAGCGCGACTGCCTGATTGTGCATCGCGACCTGGACGGCGACGGCACCGGCGAAGTGCTGCTGTGCGAGCTGTACACCCACCGTGGCCCCGACTGCGTGCTGTACGCACGTGGCAGGGATGCCCAGTGGCGCCGGGCCGGCTCGCTGTTCGGCACCGTCAGCGGCCAGGCCGAGGCGATCAACCAGGCCCTGCGCGATGGCGAACTCACTCTCGAACCGCCGCGCTGGCCGATGCTGTCCATCGGCGGGCGCCCTGCGCTGGCCATCGATCCCGAACCCGAATCCAACGAGTCTTCCCCATGAGCGGCTACTGCCTCATCGCCCCGGGCCATCCGGTGCACGACTACTACCACGCCAACGAGTACGGCTTCCCGCAGCGTGACGAGCGCGAACTGTTCGAGCGGCTGGTACTGGAGATCAACCAGGCCGGGCTGAGCTGGGAAACGATCCTGAAGAAGCGCGAGGGTTTCCGCGCGGCCTATGACGGCTTCGATGTGGACCGCGTGGCAGCGTATGCCGAGCAGGACATCGAACGCCTGCTGTCGGACGCGGGCATCATCCGCAACCGGCTGAAGGTGCTGGCGGCGATCCACAACGCGCAGGTGATCCAGCAGCTGCGAGCCAGCCATGGCAGCTTCGCGGCGTGGCTGGACGCGCATCACCCGCGCAGCAAGGCCGACTGGGTGAAGCTGTTCAAGAAGACGTTCCGCTTCACCGGCGGCGAGATCACCGGCGAATTCCTGATGAGCCTGGGCTACCTGCCCGGCGCGCACGCCGAGGATTGCCCGGTGCATGCGCGGCTGCTGAAGCTGTCGCCGCCGTGGCTGCAGGCCGCCGGCGGTTGATCGGCGCTCGTGCCAGCCACGCATGGCGTGGCTCTACTGCATGCTGCGGGTGATCTACACGTTCCCGGCGAACGCGGAGAGCGCGATCACACGCCCATGTAGCGGCCGGGGCGGTGGTTGAACATCAGCACCAGGCTGAGCACCACCGCGCCGATGGCCGAATACAGCACCTTGGAAGGCGACAGCACGAAGAACGCGGCCACCATCAGGCAGGCGTCGTAGGACATCTGCACCTTGCCCGCGCTCCAGCCACGGGTGCGCTGCAGGTACACCGCCAGTATGCCGATACCGCCGAGGCTGGCACGGTGACGGATGAAGAACAGGATGCCCAGGCCGGACAATGCGCCACCGACGATCGCCGAATACAGCGGGTGGATGTGCGAGAAGTCGATCCAGCGCGGCAGCAGGTCGGTCAGCACGCCACAGGCGGTGACCGCGGCGAAGGTCTTCAGGGTGAATTCCCAGCCCATGCGCCGCACCGCCACCCAGTAGAATGGCAGATTGACCAGCACGAACACCACGCCGAAGTTCCAGTCCAGCGCGTAATGCAGCAGGAAGGCCATGCCGGCCATGCCGCCGATCATCAGCCCACTCTTGGCGAAGATGGCCAGGCCCAGCGAGGCCACCATCGTGGCCAGCACCATGCCCTGCACATCCTCGGCGATCGAGTGGCGCAGCGCTTTTTCGTCGGCGGTGGTGCCGGCGCTGTCGGGCGGCGGGGTCAGCGGACCGGCGGTGACCAGGTGGCCGTCAGCGTCGTCGCACGGCGCGGGGCCATGGGAGGGAAGGGACATACGGGTGGGGAACAGCAGGTGGGGAGCGGTATTAGACACGATCTGCATGACAGTTGCAGATGAAATCGTTCAGCCAACCTCGCCCATTCAGGTTATTTCGGGACCACTGCAGGCAGCACGGCCAGCATGTCCTCTCCGTCGTCGTCCATTCCGGTCTCGACGAACCCGAAGCTGCCGTAGAAGGCGCCGGCCACCGGATTGCGCGGGTTGTAGCAGATCTCGATCTCGGCCAGACCGGGCGTGGCCCGGATCTGCGCCAGCGCCAGTTCCAGCGCACGTCGACCGATGCCGCGGCCCTGCCAGCGTTGATCGACCATGAAGCGCCAGATCGACATCCGCTGCGGCGTCTCCGGCACCCACATGAAGAACCCGACCCACTCGCCATCGGCACGGATGGCGCGGGTCTGGTAACCGGGATTGAAGGCTGCCTGCACCAGTGACCAGGTATTGCCGGCCACGAAGTCCTGCTGCGCCTCGTTGACGTCGAGGTCGCACACCGCCTCGTAGTTGTCGGAGGTGATCGTTTCCAGCGTGACCTGCATGCGGGCGTCCTGCCTGAGGATGGACGCCCAGTCTGCCCGTCCCTGCATCCCGTGGGGCGAGGCCGCCGACAACCGTTCAGCGCGGGGTTGCCTGCTCAGCCCTTGCCGGCCAGATGGTGCGCCACCAGCGCGTTGGCATGGCCATGGCCCAGCCCATGTTCACTCTTCAGGAAGCTGACCAGTTCCATGTGTTTCAGGCCCTTCTTCCCGGCCAGCAACCCGAACCAGTGCGCCACCGGCTGCCCGTAGGTCTTCTCGATGGAGGGGAAGTACGAGGCCGGGCCCTTGGGCTTGGTGTCAGTGCTCATGTGCAGCTCCCGTTGAAGTCATTCATTCGACGAACCACAGACGCAGAAATCGACATACCCACACGTCCGACCCAGTGCCGACCAACGGTCGGCACCCACCAAAGCAGAATGCCGTTCCAACAGCTCGCGGGAAATTGTCGAAGGCGGGGTGGCTCAGGTTGCGGGGGCGTGAGCGCCATGGATGGCGCGACCGAGGCTACATGGACGTACTTGCGCCGTCCCGCGCAACCTGAGCCACCCCGCCTCCCACGGGAAGCCAGCTTTTGACGTTGCCGTTGACGTTAATTCGGCAGGTGCCGGGCGCAGCCCGGCCGTATCATCCCGTCATGCCCCGCGAAAATCTCAACGACCTGCAGGCCTTCGTCCACGTTGCCCGCGAGGGCAGCTTCACCAAGGCCGCCGCCCAGCTGGGCGTATCCCAGTCCGCGCTCAGCCATGCCATGCGCGGTCTGGAAGAACGTCTCGGCGTGCGCCTGCTGACCCGCACCACCCGCAGCGTCTCCACCACCGAAGCCGGGGCCCGCCTGCTCGATACCCTGGGTCCGCGCCTGGCCGAGATCGAGGACGGGCTGGCCGCGCTGGCCGAATATCGTGAACGCCCGGCCGGCACCATCCGCATCAATGCCACCGGCCACGCCGCCGAGTACATCGCCTGGCCGCGGCTGGCGCCGCTGCTGCAGCAGTACCAGGACCTGAAGGTGGAGCTGGCTGCCGACTACGGGCTGGCCGACATCGTGGCCGAGCGCTACGACATCGGCATCCGCCTCGGCGAGCGGCTGGCGCGCGACATGGTCGCTGTGCCGATCAGCCCGCCGCTGCGCATGCGCGTGGTCGGCGCGCCCAGCTACTTCCGCCAGCATGTGGTGCCACGGCATCCGGACGAGCTGGCAGACCACAACTGCGTGACCCTGCGCCTGCCCACGCATGGCGGGCTGATGCCGTGGGATTTCGGCCAGGATGGCAACGAACTGAGCGTGCGCGTCACCGGCCAGTGGACCTTCAACACCATGGGCATGACCCGCGCCGCTGCGCTGGCCGGCAGCGGATTGGCCTGGCTGCCGGAAGACCAGGTGCAGCCGATGCTGGACGATGGCCGGCTGCAGTCGGTGCTGGACGACTGGTGCCCCCACTTCGATGGCTACTACGCGTACTACCCGTCGCGCCGCCACGTCACCGTGGCGATGCGCACGGTGCTTGATGCGCTGCGTGGGCCGATGGGGTGAGGGTCAAGGAGTGCGGACCAACGGTCCGCACCCGCCGGGTGGTCAGCCCTTGGCCTGCGCCGCACGCTGCGCGTTGTAGCGCTCGCCGACGATCGACACTTCATCCAGCGCCTGTGCGATGCGCTGCAATTCCTCCGGCGCCAGCTGCAGGTTGGCCGCGCCCAGGTTTTCTTCCAGGCGGTGAACCTTGGTAGTGCCCGGGATCGGCACGATCCACGGTGCCTGCGCCAGCAGCCAGGCCAGGGCCACCTGCGCCGGGGTCGCTCCCCGCGCCGCCGCGATCGTGCTGATGCGGTCCACCAGCGCCTGGTTGGCGCGGCGTGCTTCCACTTCGAAACGCGGCACGGTGTTGCGGAAGTCGTTGGCGTCGAAGGTGGTATCGGCGTTGATCGCACCGGTCAGGAAGCCGCGGCCCAGCGGACTGAACGGCACGAAGCCGATGCCCAGTTCCTGCAGGGTCGGCAGCAGCTCGCGCTCCGGTTCCCGCCACCACAGCGAGTACTCGCTCTGCACGGCGGTGACCGGCTGCACCGCATGCGCGCGACGCACGGTGGCGGCACTGGCCTCGGACAGCCCGAAGTGGCCGACCTTGCCCTCGGCGATCAGGTCGCGCACGGTACCGGCCACCTCCTCGATCGGCACGTTCGGGTCGACGCGGTGCTGGTAGAACAGGTCGATATGGTCGGTACGCAGGCGCTTGAGGCTGGCTTCGGCCACGGCACGGATGTTCTCCGGGCGGCTGTCCAGGCCGGCATCGGTGCGCGCATCCTTGAAGCCGAACTTGGTGGCGATCACCAGCCTGTCGCGGTAGGGTGCCAGGGCTTGGCCGAGCAGGTCTTCGTTGGTGTACGGGCCGTACACCTCGGCGGTGTCGAAGAAGGTCACGCCGCGCTCGACGGCGGCGTGCAGCAGGGCAATGCCCTGGCCCGTTTCGACCGGTTGGCCGTAGGCATGGGTCAGGCCCATGCAGCCCAGGCCCAGGGCGGAAACCTTCAGGCCGCTGCGGCCGAGTTCACGTGTCTGCATCGTCATGCTCCAGAGGGGGAGCGCTGACGATACGCCTGCAGGGGCGCTGGATTGAACCGGCTGGACGGCAGTCGGTCATGACCGGAATTCATCAATCGCCCGCGCGCCCGGTAGAGTCGACTGTCAGTCGACTCTACACATCGCCAGGTCACCGGATCTCGGAGATCTCCACGCCATCCAGCCCCTGCGACAGGGTGCGCGCGTCGCCGCCCTGGCTGAGCTTGATGCGCAGGCGTACCTCGTTCTGCGAATCGGCGTAGCGCAGTGCGTCCTCGTAGCTGATCTCACCGGCCTGGTACAGCTCGAACAGGCTCTGGTCGAAGGTCTTCATGCCCAGCTGGACCGAGTCCTTCATCACTTCCTTCAGCTTGTGGATCTCGCCATCGCGGATGTAGTCCTGCACCAGCGGCGTGCCCAGCAGGATCTCCATCGCCACCTTGCGCGAGCGGCCATCGGGCGAAGGAATCAGCTGCTGAGCGACCACGCCTTTGAGATTCAGCGACAGGTCCATCAGCAGCTGGTTGCGGCGGTCTTCCGGGAAGAAGTTGACGATGCGGTCCATCGCCTGGTTGGCGTTGTTGGCATGCAGGGTGCACAGCACCAGGTGGCCGGTTTCGGCGAACGCGATGGCATGGTCCATGCCTTCGCGGGTACGCACTTCGCCAATCATGATCACGTCCGGCGCCTGGCGCAGGGTGTTCTTCAGCGCCGCTTCCCAGCTGTCGGTATCGATGCCGACTTCACGCTGGGTGATGATGCAGCCCTCGTGCTTGTGCACGAATTCGATCGGGTCTTCGATGGTGATGATGTGGCCGGTCGAGTTCTGGTTGCGGTAACCGATCATCGCCGCCAGCGACGTTGACTTACCGGTGCCGGTGGCACCGACGAACAGGATGATGCCGCGCTTGGTCATCGCCAGCGTCTTGATGATCGGCGGCAGACTCAACTCTTCCACGGTCGGAATGCGCGTCTCGATGCGACGCAGCACCATGCCCACCTGGTTGCGCTGGTAGAAGCAGCTCACGCGGAAACGACCGACACCGGACAGGCCGATGGCGAAGTTGCATTCGTGGGTCTTCTCGAATTCCTCGCGCTGCGCCGGGGTCATCACGTTGAGGACCAGGTCGCGGCTCTGCTGCGGCGTGAGCGGGGTCTGCGTGATCGGCGAGATCTTGCCGTTGACCTTCATCGCCGGCGGCATGCCCGCAGTGATGAACAGGTCCGAGGCGCGCTGGTGCGCCATCAGCTTGAGGAACGAAGTGAAATCGATGGTGGTCGCGGTGGTGTTCACAGCAGGCTCCCGGAAAAGCGGTTTACCAGGTAACGGTCGGTGGAGGAAACAACACGGAGCGGCCGCGCCATTGCACGCGTCGCCCGTGGCTGCCCCGCCTTACTCGAACAGGCGCTTGTCCTTGGCGTAGTCGCGGGCCTGGTTGCGGGTGATCAGGCTGCGCTTGACCAGGTCCTGCAGGTGCTGGTCCAGGGTCATCATGCCGTACTGCTGGCCGGTCTGGATGGCCGAATACATCTGCGCCACCTTGTCCTCGCGGATCAGGTTGCGGATGGCCGGGGTGCCGACCATGATTTCCCACGCAGCGGTACGACCGCCGCCGACCTTCTTCAGCAGCGCCTGCGAGATCACCGCACGCAGCGACTCGGACAGCATCGAGCGCACCATCGGCTTTTCGCCGGCCGGGAACACGTCGATGATGCGGTCGATGGTCTTGGCCGCCGAGCTGGTATGCAGGGTGCCGAACACCAGGTGGCCGGTTTCCGCGGCGGTCAGTGCCAGGCGGATGGTTTCCAGGTCACGAAGTTCGCCGACCAGGATGATGTCCGGGTCCTCACGCAGTGCCGAGCGCAGCGCTTCATTGAAACCATGCGTATCACGGTGCACTTCGCGCTGGTTGATCAGGCACTTCTGCGAGGTGTGCACGAATTCGATCGGATCCTCGACGGTGAGGATGTGGCCGTATTCGTTCTTGTTGATGTAGTCGATCATCGCCGCCAGCGTGGTCGACTTGCCCGAGCCGGTCGGACCGGTCACCAGAATCAGGCCCTGCGGCTGCTGGATCACTTCGCGGAACAACGGCGGGCAGGCCAGGTCCTCGAGGGTGAGCACCTCGGACGGAATGGTACGGAACACCGCACCGGCGCCGCGGTTCTGGTTGAACGCGTTCACACGGAAGCGCGCCAGCGACGGAATCTCGAAGGAGAAGTCCACTTCGAGGAATTCCTCGTAATCGCGGCGCTGCTTGTCGGACATGATGTCGTACACCAGCGCATGGACCTGCTTGTGGTCCAGGGCTGGGATGTTGATCCGGCGAACGTCGCCGTCCACGCGGATCATCGGCGGCAGCCCTGCGGACAGGTGCAGGTCGGACGCTTTGTTCTTTACGGAAAACGCCAACAGTTCGGCGATATCCATGAGCGGCTACTCCCCAATAACGGCTTCGACTGGAAGGATCTTTCCCCGGGCGGCAGTATAGCCTCCTGATTCAACGGAACGCGTTACGTGGCCACTCCCCTGCCCCAGATCCTGAGCAACCTGCATGCCGCCGCCGAGGCCGCGGGCAGGCCCGATCCACGCCTGCTGGCTGTTTCCAAGACCCAACCGGCCGAGGCCGTGGCTGCGCTGGCTGCACAGGGCCAGCATGCCTTCGGCGAAAACTATGTGCAGGAAGCACTGGCCAAGATGCAGGCGCTGCAGCACCTGGCGCTGGAGTGGCACCTGATCGGCCACCTGCAGTCGAACAAGGCCGATGCCGTGGCCACCCACTTCGACTGGGTGCAGAGCGTGGACCGGCCCAAGCTGGTAACGGCGCTTGCGCGCCATCGCCCGGCCGCGCGCGGCCCGCTGAACGTGCTGATCCAGGTCAACATCGACGACGAATCCAGCAAGCATGGCTGTGCACCGGAGGAAGTGGACGTACTCGCCGCCGCAGTTGCCGCCGAACCCACCCTGCGCCTGCGCGGACTGATGGCGATTCCCGCGCCATGGCCCGAGGCCGAGCACCGTCGGGATGCATTCGTGCGCATGCGCACACTTTTCCAGTCGCTGGCTGCCCAGCACACGCAGATCGACACGCTGTCGATGGGCATGAGCAGCGACTACGCCGAAGCCATCGCCGAGGGTGCCACCCTGGTGCGGATCGGTACCGCACTGTTCGGCGCGCGCCCGCGCCCAGCCTGACTTTCCAAGGAGCTTTCCATGGCAGCTGATTCCATCACTTTCATCGGCGGCGGCAACATGGCGCGCAGCCTGATCGCCGGCCTGATCCGCCAGGGCACACCCGCCGCGCACATCCACGTCGCCGAACCGGTGGCCGAACTGCGCCAGGCGCTGGCCGCCGACTTCGGTGTGCAGGTGCATGACAACGCGATTGATGCCGCTGCGCAGGGCAGCACCTGGCTGCTGGCGGTGAAGCCGCAGGTGCTGCGTGAGGTCTGCCAGTCGCTGCGGGCACTGGCACAGGCGAACCGACCGATGGTGGTGTCGATTGCCGCCGGCATCACCAGCGCGCAGCTGCAGCGTTGGCTGGGAGGCGACCTGGCAGTGGTGCGCGCGATGCCGAACACCCCTGCCCTGCTCGGCGCAGGTGTGACCGGCCTGTTCGCCACACCGTCGGTGGACACGCAGCAGCACGCACAGGCCGAGAAGGTGCTGGCCAGCGCAGGCCGCACCGTGTGGATCGACAGCGAGGCGCTGATGGATTCAGTGACTGCCGTATCCGGCAGTGGCCCGGCCTATGTGTTCCTGCTGGCCGAAGCGATGGAAGCGGCGGGTATTGCCCAGGGCCTGCCAGCCGACGCCGCGCGCACGCTGGTGGTGCAGACCCTGCTGGGTGCCTCGCGCATGCTTGATGAAGCCGGTGAGAGCCCGGCCGAGCTTCGCCGCCGCGTGACCTCGCCGAACGGCACCACCCAGGCCGCGATCGAGAGCTTCCAGGCCGGTGGCTTCGAGGCCCTGGTGGACACCGCACTGCGTGCCGCACAGGTGCGTGGGCAGGAACTGTCTGCGGCGAATGATTGATCCCGATGCGTGCCGACCACCGGTCGGCACCCACCGTCATCCACGCCTGGCGTGGATGCTCATTGCCCCAATGTGGTCATGACGAAATCGACGAAGCACTGCAACCGCGGACGCGGCCTGCGGTCGGGCAGGTAGATCAGGTGCATCGGCCGTGGTTCGGGCAGGTAGTCGCGCAGCAGCGGCTTCAACCGCCCTGCCGCGATCTCACCGGCCAGCAATGCGGTCGGCTGCAACACCAGCCCCGCGCCGGCGACCGCCGCTTCGCGCAGCGCGAACCCGTCATTGCAGGTCAGGCGCGCCTCCCAGTCCACGTATTCGCCGTTGGCCAGCTGCCAACCATGGCCGCCGCGCCAGGCCAGGTGGCTCAGGCAATCATGCCCCTGCAGATCCGCGGGCGTACGCGGCGTGCCGCGCCGGCGCAGGTAGGACGGTGCCGCACACAGGCTCATCGCATACGGTGGCAGCGGCCGCGCCACCACTTCCTGCGACGGCAGTGGCCCGACCCGGATCGCTACGTCGAAGCCGTCCTCGATCAGATCCACACGGCGGTTGCTCAGATCCAGTTCGATGTTCAACTGCGGCTGCGCGCGCAGCAGGCCGGCCAGTTGTGGCGCCAGCACGCAGCTGCCCCAGGTGGTGGGTGCGCTGACCCGCAGCAGCCCGCGTGGCTGTATCTGCAGTCCGGCCACGTCGGCCTCGGCCTGCTGCACCTGCTCCAGCACCTGCCGGCACCCAGCGAGGTAGGCGCTGCCGGCTTCGGTCAGGCGCTGGCGGCGGGTGTTCCGTTGCAGCAACGCGGTGCCCAGGTGCGCCTCCAGCTGCTGGATGTACTTGCCGACCATCACCGCCGACACCTGCAGCTGTTCGGCAGCCCCTGCGAAGCTCCCGCGCTCGGCCACGGCAACAAAGGCCTGCATGCAGCGAAGGGTATCCATTGCTAATCCAGAGTTAGGAATCTGCGAAGCATACGCCGCTTACCTAACCGCACCGTGACGGCGCAGACTGCGCTCACTCCCCCACGCAAGGAACGGCCATGAAGATCCTCCTCGTCGGTGCCAGCGGCACCCTCGGCCAGGCAGTCGCCCGCCAGCTCGGCCAACAGCATCAGATTCTCGCCGCCGGCCGCAGCAGCGGCGAACTCCGAGTGGACCTGACCGATGACGCCAGCGTCGCCGAACTGTTCGCGCGTACCGGCCCGGTCGATGCGGTGATCTCCACCACCGGCTCGGTGCACTTCGGCCCGTTGCAGCAGATGACGCCAGGACAGTTCAACATCGGGCTGCAGGACAAGCTGCTGGGGCAGGTGCGGCTGGCACTGGCCGCCCAGCACCACCTCAACGCCGGCGGCTCGATCACCCTGACCAGTGGCATCATCAGCGCCCAACCGATCCGCGACGGCGTCAACGCCACCGCGGTGAATGCCGCACTGGAAGGCTTCGTGCGAGCCGCCGCACTCGAGCTGCTGCCGCGCGGCCTGCGCATCAACGTGGTCAGCCCGAACGTGCTGATCGAATCGATGGCGGCGTACGGCCCCTACTTCCCGGGCTTCGAAGCGGTAAGCGCGCAGCGCGCGGCGCTGGCCTTCCAGCGTGCAGTGGAAGGCATCCAGAGCGGCGAGACGATCACGGTCTGGTAAGAAAGAAGGGGACGGAGGGGATTAAGTCGTCAATGCACAAACGACATAATCCCCTCCGTCCCGTTTTCGTGGGTCACTCCCAGCGCATCGGGCCGTCGCCGCGTTCGCCGAGGACGTCGCCGGGGTTGGCCAGGCGGCAACGCTGCAGTGACAGGCAGCCACAGCCGATGCAGCCGGTCAGTTCATCGCGCAGCAATTCCAGCATGTGGATGCGCTCCTCCAACTCGGTGCGCCAGCGCGCGGACAGCTTGGCCCAGTCGGCTTTGGTGGGTGCGCGCCCCTCGGGCAGGCTTTCGAAGGCACGGCCGACGGCTTCCAGTGGCATGCCCACCCGTTGCGCGACACGGATCACGGCCAACCGTCGCAGCACGTCGCGGCTGTAGCGGCGCTGGTTGCCCGAGGTGCGCAGGCTGCTGATCAGCCCCTTGCGCTCGTAGAAGTGCAGCGCGGAAACCGCCACGCCACTGCGCTGGGAGACTTCGCCAACGCTGAGTTCCTGGGAAACCATTACTTGACCTAAACTGCGGTTGAGGTGGCATGCTGCTATCTTCGCCGCCAGTTGACAAGCGCGGCCCGCATCCAACTTGTATGTCCCCCACTGTTTCGCCCGCCGACGCGGTTGTGCAGGCTGATACGTCGATCCTGTCCCCCCGCTATCGCGCCACCACCCTTGGCATGGTGGCGCTGGTCGCGCTGCACGCCTTCGAGGCCTTGGCGGTGGCGGCCGCCATGCCGACCGTGGCCGTGGCACTGGACGGCCTGCGCCTGTACGCACTGGCCTTCGGCGGTACCCTGGCCACCAGCGTGATCGGCATGACCCTGGCCGGGCGCTGGGCCGACTGCCACGGGCCGGCACGGCCGCTCTGGTACGGGTTGGCCTGCTTCGTCCTAGGCCTGCTGCTGGCCGGCTTTGCCATGCGCATGGGCATGCTGGTGGCAGGACGCCTTCTGCAGGGCCTCGGCGCGGGCGCGATCTCGGTTTCGCTGTATGTGATGGTCGGCCGCAGCTACCCCGAGCACCTGCGGCCGAAGGTATTCGCCGCCTTCTCGGCCGGTTGGGTGGTGCCATCGATGGTCGGCCCGGCGTTGAGCGGCCTGATCGTGCAGCATCTCGGCTGGCGCTGGGTGTTCCTGGCCGTGCCACTGCTGGCCATTCCGGCCGCGCTGCTGCTGCGCCCGGCACTCACGCGCATGCAGCCCACCGATGGCGGCCTCGCCAACGATGGGCGAGGCAACGTTGTGCGCTGGGCCAGTGGTGCCTCGCTGGCGGCGCTGCTGCTCTACTTCGGCGGCCAGCAGCAGGGCCTGCCTGCGCTGCTCTGCATCGGCGTGGCGATGCTGGGGCTGCTGTTCTGCGTGCATCGACTGCTTCCGCCCGGAACCCTGATCCTGCGCCGTGGCCTGCCCAGCGTGATCGCGCTGCGCGGCGTCGCGGCGGCCGCCTTCTTCGCCTGCGAGGCCTACCTGCCGCTGCTGCTGCAGCGCGAACGCGGGCTCTCGCCCAGCTGGGCCGGTGCCGTGCTCAGTCTTGGCGCACTGGGCTGGTTCGCCGGTTCATGGCTGCAGGGTCACCAGCAGCGTGGCTGGTCGCGCCAGCAGCTGTTGCGGGTGGGCACGACGACGATGACGGTCGGCATCGCCGCAACGCTGGCGGTGCTGTTCAACGTGATGCCACTGCCGGTGTCGCTGCTCGGCTGGGCCGTGACCGGCTTCGGCATGGGCATGATCTACGCAAGCCTGTCGGTGCTGACGCTGTCGTTGTCGGCGCCGCAGGAGCAGGGTGCCAACACCTCGGCACTGCAGCTGAGCGAGGCCCTGTCGGTGACCACCGCGCTGGCGGTTTCCGGCGCGCTGTTCGCGCTGTTCGTGCAAAGCGCACCCCACACCGGTTACGTGCTGTGCCTGGCGATCACCTTCGGCCTGGCGCTGCTGGCCACGGTGATTGCGCGGCGGGTGTAACGCCGCCGCATTGCGGCATTGCCGGCCAGCGGCCGGCACTAGCGGGTGCCGGTCCCCATGTCATCGATATCCCGGTGCAGGATGCGGCGCACCTCCAGCACCGCCTGCGGGGTCTCCTGCACGCTGTGGCCGGAAATGATCACCTTCTCCGACAGCGCGCCCGGCAGGTGCGCACTCCAGTACGGCACCAGCCCATCATCGGACTTTTCCACCGGCAGCTCCGGCTTGCGCTGGGCGATGATCGAGTGGTACTTCAGGCCCGCTTCGATCGGCAGCTGTGCGGCGGCCTTCACGAACGGATCGCTGGCCTTGAGGTTGTCGATGCTGTTCGGAATCTTCGGCTTGGCGGTGCCATCGACCTGCTGCTCGGCCTGCGCCAGTGCCATGAACACGTCCTCGAACTTGCCGAGAATGGTCAGCGGCAGGCGCACCAGGCGACCGATCAGGCGGCCGACCTTGTTGCCGGCGATGTCGGTACCCTGGTGCGGCGCGGCGATGAAGATCGCACGTTCCACGTTCGGCTGTGCCTTGAAATGCAGCAACGGCCCCAGCTTGTTCTGCACCCGCTTCAGCCGTTCACCCTTCAGGTCGTAGTTGGCCAGCAGGTCATTCCACAGCACGTCGCCCGAGTCGCTCACCAGCAGCCGGGCCAGTACACCGCCCATGCTGTGGCCGATGTAGACCATGTCCTTCGATGCACGCGTGCTGCCGTTGGGGTCGAAATGCTTCAGCGTATCGTTGAACGCATTGGCGATCTCGTAGCGGTTCAGTGCGATCGGCGCATTGGTCGGGTAATAGACCTGCCAGACCTGGAACTGCTGGCGCAGCTCGGGATCGCCCATGATCTCATTGGCCAGGTTCACCCAGGCTTCCGGGCTGCTGGCCAGGCCATGCAGCATGAAGATGATGCGCCGGTTCGGGTCCCAAGGCTGCATCAGGTAGATGTGCGGCTCGCCGATGCCCTCGCTCATGCCGAACAGGGTGCGCAGCGACTGCCGGGCGAAGCCACTTTGCGCCAGCCACAGGCCATAGGCCGCGGTGAAGTTGCCGGCCAGCGGTACCTGCTCACCGTGCAGGGTGATGCGCTCGGTGGCTTCCGGCGAATAGGCATCCAGCTCGACCCGGCGCGTGCGCATCACGTCTTCCAGGCTGCTGCCCTCGAAACGCAGCAGTGCGGTGACGTTGATCGAGGACATCTCACTGAACTCGGGCACCGAATCGTCATGGCGATGACGACGGCCGCGACGCTCGTCGTCCCCATCGTCCGATGCCGTTTCTGCCTTCGGACCATCGGCTGCGATCACCGGCGCGACCAGCTTCGGCGGATCCATCACCATCACCAGCTCGGCGCCGAAACCATCGCGGCGATAGGTGCTGCGCAGGCCGACGAAACTGACGGTACCGGCCGGCACCAGCTGCGCCGGGATGCTCTTCAGGTTCAACTGCTGGTAGTTGGAGGCCAGCGACCAGCTGCCGACCGAGACCGGCTTCGTGTAGTCCTCGCCGGCCAATGCCGCCGCACGCGCACGCACGAACAGCACCACCGCTGCTTTCTCGGCCGCGTAGTTGTAGTAGTCGCGCACCTGCGTCTGGCGATCCTCGAAGGCACGGTCGGACGGAGAGCGACCACTGTAGAACAGGTAGGCATAGGCATAGCGCGCGGCTTCCAGCCAGGCATCCAATGCCGCATCACTCATCGGCGGGTCGCCGGCGGCAGTCTTCTTCGGCGTCATCGCCAGCGCGGCCTTCACCCACAATTCGGACAGCGCCGACAGCCGCTGCTCGACATTGAGGTCATCGGTCATCAGCAGCGTGCTGCGGCAGACCAGGAAGTCCCTCTCGCACTGCGACTCATCCAGGCCTGCTGCGCTGAGCGTTTCGCGCGCGGCCGGGCTGAGCTTGCCGGTGTTGAGCACATCCGCGCGCTTGTTGACCAGCGAATCGCTGGACTTGACCTGCTTGACGGTCACCATCGCACAGCCGCTGCTGCCCAGCAGCAGGAAGGCGGCAAGCAGCGCCGGCAACATGCGCTGCCAGCGGGTCAGAAAGAGTTGGGTCATTACTGCGGGTCCTGCTCGGTGCCGGGCACGCCCTGGCGGATCACGGTGGAGAAGTGCGGGCCATCACCCAGGTCCAGCGCGCGCTGGGTGATGCGGCCCTTGGCATGCAGCTCGGTGTACGGCACGCCTGGAGTGAGCGCGCCGACCTCCTGCGCGTACTCGGCCAGGTAACCGGACAGCAGCAGGCGGTAATCCAGCGGCAGGCGCGGTGCGATGTGGCGGGCCAGGTCGAAGACGATCGTGGTGCAGTTGCTGGTCAGCGTGTTGTAGAAGCCCGGTTTCGCATCCAGTTCCCGGGCCTGTGCGATGTACGCGGCGAACAGTTCCTTCAGCTGCGTGCGGTTCATACCATGCAGGCGGTACAGGTAGACATCCTCGCCACGCGCGTTGGTGCGTGTGCGGATGATGTCGGTCTCCTCCGACGCCACCAGGGTCATCTCGAACTTGCGGAAGAAGCCGCCCAGCGCCGAGAACGACTCACCGCGCTCCTTGCGGATCTCCAGCGAGAACACCACGTGGCGACCGTCCTCGAAGCCGAACGAGATCAAGGTGTGGGCGATGGCCGGGCCCATCCAGTACGACAGCACCAGGTCGGCCGAGCGCAGCTGGTCCAGGTCGTACTCGCGGCGCACCCAGTGTGCGTCGTAGTCGGTTTCGGTGCGCCAACTGAAGTCACGCACATTGTCCAGCACGACGTGGCGGCCATCGAAGGACACCACGTGCAGGCGCTGCGCCACGTCATCGGCCCACAACCGGTCCTGGCGCGGGGTCAGCAGCAGCCACCACAGGCCGGCCAGTGCCAGCGATGCCCCGAACGCCAGACCCAGGCGGCGCGAGGCACGGCCCCGCGCGACCCGCCACGACGCCCACAGCGCCACCAGCAGCCACAGCCCGGCGACGCCGGCGGCCAGCCAGCCCGGCCCAGGCAGCTGATAGGCCAGCAGCCCGGTCACCCACAGCGCCAGCAGCGCCATGGCACTTCCTGTCATCCATCGTCCTGCGGCTTTCACTGGCATCCTGTCGCGGTCTTGAAGCCGCATAGTTAGCCACAAGCGGGTTCACCGTGGCATCTACGGCCCGTTCAGGCAGGCCGGCGCAGGGTCGGCAGCGGTCCTCGCGGCCGCCTTCCACCACACAGGAGAAACGATGGGTATCACGTCCGTGGCCGGCGTTCCGGTCCAACCCCGGCATCGCGCCACCTGCCACTGCGGTACGGTCGAACTGTTGCTGGACCTGCCTGATGGCATCGTCGATCCGCGCCGCTGCGACTGCTCGATGTGCCGCCGCCGTGGCGCCATCGCCGCCAGCGTCACACGCGCGGGCCTGCTGGTGGTGCGCGGGCAGAACCACCTGCAGCTGTACCAGTTCAACACGCATGTGGCCGAGCACTATTTCTGCGGCGTGTGCGGCATCTACACCCACCACCGGCGTCGTTCCAACCCGGACCAGTACGGCTACAACGTGGCCTGCCTGGAGGGCATCGACCCGTTCGCACTGGGCATCATTCCGGTCAACGACGGGGTCAACCACCCGGCCGACCGCGGCGACTAGCCTAGTGGCGCGTCCGCCTTGGCGGCGCGGCGACCTTCTGCCACGGCGCCATGCCACTGCGGCCCGCCCGCACGGGGCGTTTCAGCCAGGGCCGACGGGGCGTCGCCTGTGGTTCGGCAGCAACCGGGGGAGGGACAGGTCTGCGGCCGGGCCAGAGATGATCGAGCAGCCACATGGCGGGTCTCCGTGGGGGACGGGGACGACCTACGCTAGCGACAGCTGGGCAAAGGAAGGGTGATGGCGCTGCGGCAGCCAGATGACAGCCGCGCCCCCCTCAGTCCTGCGGCCGTGACCGGCCGAGGCGGCGCACCAGCACGAAGAACAACGGCACCAGCACCACCGCCAGCACCGTGCCGGAGACCATGCCGCCAATCACGCTCATGCCGATCTCACGGCGACTGACCGCACCGGCACCGGTGGCCAACGCCAACGGAATCACACCGGCCACAAAGGCCAACGACGTCATCACGATCGGACGCAGGCGCAGGCGTGCGCCCTGCAGCGCCGCCTCCACCGCAGAACTGCCGGCGCGATAACGGGCCTCGGCAAACTCAACGATCAGGATCGCATTCTTGGCTGACAGGCCGATGGTGGTCAGCAGGCCGACCTGGAAGTAGATGTCGTTGACGAAGCCCGCCGCCGTGGTCGCCAGCACGGTACCGATCACGCCCAAGGGGATCACCAGCACCACCGCCACCGGTACCGTCCAGCTCTCATAGAGCGCCGCCAGGCACAGGAAAATGAAAGCGATGGAGGCGGTGTACAGCCACAGCGTCTGGTTGCTGGCCAGTTGCTCCTGGTAGGACAGGCCGCTCCACTGCAGGTCGAATCCGGGTTGATCGGCAACCAGCGCCTGCATGCGCTGCATCGCCTCGCCCGAGCTACGCCCTTCCGCGGCGCTGCCCTGGATCTGCATCGCCGGCAGGCCGTTGAAACGCTGCTGCAGCTGCGGCCCGCGCGCCCAGTGGCTGCTGGCGAAGCTGGCGAACGAGGCCATCTGGCCATTGCCACCGCGCACATACCACTGGCCGATGTCGTCGGGCACGCTGCGGTAGGGCTGGTCACCCTGCATGTAGACCCGCTTGACCCGGCCACGGTCGAGGAAGTCGTTGATGTAGCTGCCGCCCCAGGCCGCCGACAGGGTGGAATTGATATCGGCCTGGGACAGCCCCAGCGCGCTGGCCTGCGCATGGTCGATGTCCAGCCGCAGCTCGGCCTTGTCGCCGAGGCCGTTCAGGCGCACCGAGGTGAGCCCATCGTCTTCGCCGGCCGCACGCACCACCTGTTCCTGCGCTGCCTGCAGGGCCACGCGCCCGGCCGCACTGGTGTCCTGCAACCACAGTTCGAAGCCGCTGGACTGGCCCAGTCCACGCACTGCCGGCGGTGCCAGTACATTGACCCTGGCGTCCGGCAAGCTGCGGAAGTAGGCATTGGCACGCGTGATGATCGCCGCAGCGGTGTTGTCGCCCGTGCGCTCATCCCAGGGTTTCAGGGCGAGAAAACCCTGCCCCGCGTTCTGGCCGGTGCCGGCATTGTTGCGGCCGACCACCACGAACACCACGTCCAGGTTCTGCTTCTCGTGCTCCATGAAGTAGCGGCTGATCTGCTCGCCCAGCGCTTCGGTACGCGCCATCGGCGTGCCCTCCGGCGTGGAGAACTGGAAGGTCACCTGTCCCTGGTCTTCCACCGGCAGGAAGCCGGTGGGCATGCGCGCGTACAACGCAATCATGGCGACCACCAGCAGCAGGTAGAACGCCATCCAGCGCCGCGGCCGGGCGACCACGCCACCGAGCTTTCCCTGATAGGCCAACTGGCTGCGCTCGACTCCTCGGTTGAACGCCCTGAAGAAGCGGCCCTGCGGTTTCTGCGCCGAAGATGGCTTGAGCAGGGTCGCGCACAGCGCCGGGGTCAGCGTCAGCGCGACCAGCGCCGACAGCGCCATCGCAGATGCAATGGTGATCGAGAACTGGCGGTAGATGATGCCGGTGGAACCACCGAACAGGGCCATCGGCAGGAACACCGCGCCCAGCACCACGGTGATGCCGATCAGCGCGCCGGTGATCTCGCCCATCGATTTTTCGGTGGCCTCGCGTGGCGGCAGGTGCTCGTCGTGGATGATGCGCTCCACGTTCTCCACCACCACGATCGCGTCGTCGACCAGCAGGCCGATCGCCAGCACCATCGCAAACAAGGTGAGCGTGTTGATCGTGAATCCGGCGACCGCCAGCACGCCGAACGTGCCCAGCAGCACCACCGGCACCGTGATCGCGGGGATCAACGTGGCACGCAGGTTCTGCAGGAACAGGAACATCACCACGACCACCAGCACGATGGCCTCGATGAGGGTATGGATGACACCCTCGATCGAGACCCGCACGAACGGTGTGCTGTCGCGCGGATAGGCGACCTGCAGCCCGGGCGGGAACGTTGGTCGCAGGCGTTCGATCTCCTCACGGACCGCATCCGCGGTGGCCAGCGCGTTGGCCCCGGAGGCCAGCGTGACCGAGAAACCCGCCGCCGGATAGCCATTGAGATAGCTGCTGGTCTGGTAGTTCTCGGCACCGATCTCCACCCGTGCCACGTCGCCCAGGTGCACTGCAGCGCCACTGGGAAGCGTGCGCAGGATGATCGCGCGGAACTGTTCGGGCGTCTGCAGCCGCGACTGGGCAGTGACGGTGGCATTCAGGCTCTGCGTTGCGCTGGATGGCAATGCGCCCAGTTCGCCGGCCGTGACCTGGGTGTTCTGGGCCTGGATGGCCGTGCGCACGTCGGCCGGCATCAGGTCGTAGGCGCGCAGCTTGTGCGGGTCCAGCCACACGCGCATCGCATACGCCGAGCCGAACACATTGATCTCGCCGACACCCGGAATGCGGCTGATCGGATCCTGCACGTTGCTGACCAGGAAGTCGGAAACATCCACCCGTTCCATGCGCCGGCTGGTGTCATACAGCGAGACCACCATCAGCGAGTCGCCCTGCGACTTGGCGACCGTCACGCCCTGCTGCTGCACTTCCTGCGGCAGCCGGTTGATGGCCTGGTTGACGCTGTTCTGCACCTGGACCTGGGCAATGTCCGGGTTGGCGCTCTGGTCGAATGTGACCGTGATGCGCGCCTGCCCCGATGACGAACTGGTCGACGAGAAATACAACAGGTGATCGATGCCTTTGATCTGCTGTTCGATCACCTGGGTGACGCTGTCTTCCACCGTCTGCGCCGAGGCGCCGGTGTAGTTCGCGGTGATGTTGACCTGTGGCGGTGCGATGTCCGGGTACTGTTCGACCGGCAGCTGGCTGACGGCGATCGCGCCAAACGCCATGATGCAGATCGCCAGCACCCAGGCGAACACCGGGCGATGGATGAAGAAGCGCGGCAGCATCTGCTCAGTCCTTCCCGGCCGGTGCCGGCGTGACTGCCGCCGCGGGCTTCACCTGCACCGGCATGCCATCGGAGAGCCCCTGTGCGCCGGCCACGACCACCCGTTCACCTGCAGCAATGCCATCCAGCACCAGCCACTGGTCGCCCACCGCACGCGCGGTACGGAACAGGCGCAGCTTCGCCTTGCCCCCCTCATCCACCACCCACACCTGCGCCTCGCCCTTCGGGCTGCGGTCGACCGCAGCCTGTGGCACCAGCAGCGCCTGCTGGCGGGTGCCCTGCCCCACCTGCGCCCGCACATACATCCCCGGCAGCAGCTGCCCGGCGGGATTGGGAAAACGTGCACGCAGGGTGATGCTCCCGGTTTCCTGCTGCACGTCGATATCGGCAAATTCCAGGGTGCCGGGCAACGGATACGCGCTGCCATCGGAGAGGCGCAGCCGCACCGCAGCGGTGGTGGCCTGCACGCCACCGTCGGCGATGGCGCGGCGCAAAGCCAGGTACTCGTTGCTGGACTGGGTGATGTCCACGTTCATCGGGTCGACCTGCTGGATCCGCGCCAGCGGGTTGGCCTGGCCCGAGGTAACCAGCGCCCCGGGTGTGAACAGCGCACGGCCGATGCGCCCGGCAATCGGCGCGGTCACCGTGGCGAAACCAAGCCGCGTACGTGCGGTATCCAGGCTCGCCTGTGCCGCCTGCACCGCGGCTGCGGCCTGCTGCCCACTGGCGATGGCGTCATCCACGTCCTGGCGCGCGGCCAGCTGCTCGCCGCCCAGCGCCTGCATCCGTTGCGCGCGCAGGCGTGCGGTCACTGCCGCCGCTTCGGCGGTCTTCAGGTTGGCCTGAGCCTGATTCAACGCCGCCTGGTACAGGGCCGGTTCGATCTGGAACAAAGGCTGCCCGGCACGCACGGTTTCGCCCTCCTCGAACAGGCGTTTCACCAGCACGCCATCCACCTGCGGGCGCACATCCGACTCCTGCGATGCGATGGTCCGCCCCGGCAGCTCCTGTTCCATCGCCAGCGGCCTTTCCTGCAGGGTCAGCACCTCCACCTCGTGAAGCCTGCCGGCCGGCGTGGGCGCATCCTTGCCGCAGGCCGACAGCAGGCCGAGCAGAACGAGCGCAAGCAGCAGAGGCCGTCGGAGCCGCAGTGGCCGGGCATGGCATGGCAAGGGCATGTGCAGGAGGTTCATCGGGTGCCGGGGTTCCGCGCGTCGTGGGGAGACGCTCGGCGCCGAATATAGAAGACCTGTGCGCGGAATCCGGCGAATCGCGCATGAAACATTTTTCATTTGCAGTCACCGCGAGCGGTTGCGAGGATGGCAGCCATCCAACCTGCACAATGGCCCATGCCGCGCGTACTCACCATCGAGGACGACCTTGTCACTGCGGAGGAAATCGCAACCGAGCTGCGCAGCCATGGCTTCGAGGTCGACGTTGCCGTTGATGGCACTGCCGGCCTCGCATTGGCGCGTGCGGGCGACTACGCGGTGATCACCCTGGACCGCATGCTGCCCGGCATCGATGGCCTGGCGCTGGTCACTGCGCTGCGGCGCGAAGGAATCGTCACCCCCGTACTGATGATCAGCGCGCTGTCGGACGTGGACGAGCGCGTGCGTGGCCTGCGTGCAGGCGGCGACGATTACCTGACCAAGCCGTTCGCCTCCGATGAGATGGCGGCCCGCGTGGAGGTATTGATCCGTCGCCAGAGCCAGGCCGGCCCTGCCGACAGTGTCCTGCATGCCGGCGACCTCGAACTGGATCTGATGACCCGTTCGGCCCGGCGTGGCGGGCAGGAGATCAGCCTGCTGCCGACCGAGTTCAAGCTGCTCGAATTCCTGGTCCGCAATGCCGGCCAGGTGGTCACCCGCAGCATGCTGTTCCAGGAAGTCTGGGGCTATCACTTCGACCCCGGCACCAACCTGATCGATGTCCACATCGGCCGCGTGCGCAAGCGCATCGAGCAGCCGGGCCGCCCTCAACCCATCACCACCGTACGTGGAACCGGCTATGTCTTCGATGCGCAATCCTGACCAGTGGCGCTCGTCCAGCAGCCGCCTGCTCGGGTTGTACTGCATCCTGTTCGTGGCCTGGTCGAGCCTGCTGCTGGGGGTGATGTACTGGCGCATCTCGGACTATCTCAATGACCTGACCGAATCCGGGCTGCAGCAGCGTGCCCATCTGTTCATGGCATTCGACGGCCAGGCACTGGACGATGCGTTGCGCGACAGCCAGCGCTTCGACCTGCACCAGGTCTACACCTACGGATTGTTCAGCGGCGACGGCGCGCCATTGGCTGGACCGCTGACCGCCATCCCAGCGGGACTGCCGCTGGATGGCAACTCGCATCCGGTGGAAGGCTGGACATTGGTCGATGGAAAGCACGAGAGCGGCGGCAGCGCGCTTGGCGTAGCGACCCGGGATGGGCGGACGCTGGTGTTCGTGCGCCAGAACGGCAAGCTCATGGCGGTCAACAGCATCATCCTCGATGCACTGCTGTGGGGCGTGTCGCTGACCGTCATCCCTGGCCTGGTCGGCTGGCATCTGCTGCGCCGGCGCCCGTTGAAGCGGATCCAGCAGATCGAAGCGGCCACCAGCCGCATCGTCGCCGGCGACCTCGGCCAGCGCCTGCCGGTATCCAACCGTCGCGACGAGATCGATCGGCTGTCGAGCATCGTCAATGCCATGCTCGAACGCATCGAGCAGCTGATGACCGAGGTCAAAGGCGTGTGCGACAGCATCGCCCATGATCTGCGCACCCCGCTCACCCGCCTGCGGGCGCATCTGTACCGCATGCGCGTCGGTCTGGACGAACAGGATCCCCATGCCGACCCGCTGGACAAGGCACTGGCGGAAACGGACATGCTGATGGCGCGCTTCACCGCGCTGCTGCGGGTATCCGAACTGGAAAGCCACCAGCGGCGTTCGGCCTTCGACGAGGTCGACGTTGCCGAGCTGCTGCAGGAACTGCACCAGTTCTACCTGCCACTGGCCGAAGAGAAGCAGCAGTTGCTGGAGCTGCAGGTGGATCCACAGGCCGGCCTGCTGCGCGGCGACCGTGAGCTGTTGTTCGAAGCGGTGGCGAACCTGCTGTCCAACGCCCTGCAGTTCACCCCTGCGCACGGCCGCATCCTGCTACGTGCGGTCGATGATCACGGCGCGCCGAGGATCGATGTGATCGACAATGGACCCGGCATCCCGCCGCAGGATCGCACACTGATCTACCAGCGCTTCTTCCGCGGCAGCAGCAGTGCCGGCCAGGGACCTGGATTCGGCTTGGGCCTGTCGATCGTGGCCGCCATTGCCGGCCTGCACGGCTTCCGGCTGCGCGCAGGCAGTGCCCCGGGCGGTGGCGCCTGGCTGAGCATCCGCGGCGCCTCGGACGGCCTGCCCTGACGCCTGTCCCGAGTGATCCAATCGCATTTGGGAATCATTTGTATTTGCAGTCGAGCATCCGGATAATGCGCCGTCACCGCCTTCCCGGATTCCTGACGATGCCCGCCCTGTCGCCGCGCCGCCCGCTGCTGTACACGCTTGCCCTGCCCACCCTGCTGGCCTCGGCCATCGCCCAGGCCCAGGACGGCCCGGCGGCACGCACCCTGGACAAGGTGACCGTGGTGGCCGAGCGGGCCAGCACCGCGACCAAGACCGACACCGCCCTGACCGAGACGCCGCAGGCGATCAGCGTGGTCACCCAGCAGCTGTTCACCGATCGCGGCGCGCACAACCTGCAGGAAGTGCTGCGCTACAGCGCCGGCGTCACCGCCGATGCCTGGGGCCTGGATACCCGCAACGACGCGACCTCGGTGCGCGGGCTGGACCCCGTGCAGTACCAGGATGGCCTGCGCCGCAGCTACGGTTTCAGCCCCCTCGCCCGCCCGGAAATCTATGGCCTGGAGCGGGTGGAAGTGCTGCGCGGCCCATCCTCGGTACTGTACGGTGCCGGCGCCACCGGTGGCATCATCAATGCGATGAGCAAGCGCCCGACCTTCGGCGCCCTTACGGGCGAGGTCGGCGTGCAGTTCGGCAGCTTCGACCGCAGGCAGCTTCAGGGTGACATTGGCGGCGCCTTGAACGATGCCGGTACGCTTGCCGGCCGCTTCGTCGGGCTGATGCGTGAATCCAACATGCAGACCGATGTACTCAACGATGACCGCATCTACCTGGCGCCCTCGATCAGCTGGCGCGGCGAACGCAGCACGCTGACCCTGCTGGCCAGCTATCAGCACGACAGGACCGGCTCCAGCCAGCAGTTCCTGCCGCTGGCCGCGACCCTGCTGGCGCCGCCAGACCGTCGCCTGGACACCTCCAGCTTCATCGGCCACCCCGGCTTTGATCGCATCGATTCGCGCGTCTACAGCCTGACCGCGCTGTTCGACCACAGCTTCAATGACGTGCTCAGCCTGCGCTCGGCGGTGCGCTACATCGATGGCAGGACCACCCTGCAGCAGATGTACGTGGACAGCTACAGCAATCCGGCAGATCCCTTCATCGATGCCGACCGCCGCGTGGTCAACCGCACCGCCTACGGCACCCGCCCCGACGTGCAGATCTTCAGCGCCGACAATGCGCTGCAGTTCGACTTCGCCACCGGTGCCTTCCAGCACCTGCTGCTGGCCGGGGTGGACTACAGCCAGTACAGGGAGCAGCTGCAGCGGCTGGATGCCACCGGCACGCCGATCGACATCTACACCCCGGTATCGGTCGCACCGATCGTGCGTGGCTGGGATCGTCAGCCGGACCAGACCTCCACCCAGCTGGGTGTCTATGTGCAGGACCAGATCCGCTGGGCCGACCGCGTCTCGCTGGTGCTGGGCGCGCGCCGCGACCATGCGCGCTCGAAGACCGAAGGCCAACCCAGCCAGACCGACAACGCCACCACCTACCGCGCCGGCCTGATCGGCGACCTCGGCGCCGGAGTATCGCCCTACCTGAGCTACAGCGAATCGTTCCTGCCGGTGACTGGCCAGGACCTGTTCGGCCAGGCCTTCAAGCCGATGCGTGGCCGCCAGAGCGAGGCCGGCATCAAGTGCCAGCCGGCACGCAACCTGCTGCTGACGATGGCGGCGTACCGCATCACCGAAACCAACCGGCAGACCAACGACCCGGACAACGTGCTGAACGTGGTGCAGACCGGGCAGATCCGCTCCAAGGGTATCGAGCTGGAAGGGCAGTTCCAGTTCGCCAACGACCTCACCATCACCGCCGCGGTGGCCCGCAACGAGGCCGAAGTCAGCCGCAGCAACTTCGCGCTGGAAGTGGGCCAGCGCCTCAACGACACCCCGCAGGACCTGGCCTCGGCCTGGGTGTCCAAGGGCTTCCAGCTTGACGACGCCGCACGCCTGCGCCTGGGCCTGGGCGTGCGCCACGTCGGCAACACCGTATCGCTGGGCAATGGCGGGCGCATCATCACGCCCAGCTACACGCTGGCCGATGCATTGGTGGAAGTGCAGGTGACCGACTGGACGATGGCATTGAACATCACCAACCTCACCGACAAGCGCTACTACGCCCCGTGCCGCACGTTTGGCGACTGCTTCGCCGGCTACCCGCGCGTGGTCACCGGCACCATCAGCTATCGGTTCTGAGCACGGCCAATGTCGGCCGCCGCAGCAGCAGGTGAAACACCACCGCGCATGCGGCGGTCAGCAGTGCCAGCAGACGCAGCAGCACCGCCAGCGCCTCGGCACTGGCGTGCTGCAGCTGCTCGCCGCTCATCGACGGCAGCAGTGCCTGCGCCTGTGCCTGCGTACCCGTGGCCAGATAGGCACCAGCGCGCGCCAACGATGCAGGCGATGCTCCCTGTAGATGCTCGCTGGCAATCAGCGACAGCACTGCTGTCACCGCCGCCAGCGCAATACCTTCGCCGGCCACCCGCACGGTCCCGAAGATGCCTGCAGCCATGCCGGCCCGCTGCACCGGCACCATGCTCACCGACAACCCATCCATCAGCCCCCACGGCAACGCCGTCCCTGCGCCGATCAGTGCCAGCCATGGCATCCACTGCCGCGGCGACGGATTGGCCGCATACCGCGACAGCAGATACAGGCCGCACGCACACACCAGCAGGCCAAGAGTGCACAGCCGTGCGCTGCCGATCCGTCCCGCCCAGCGCGCGGCCAACAGTGGCAGCACCAGCATCGGCGCAGACAGGGCCAGCATCTGCAGGCCAACCCACGTGGTGCTCTGCCCATGCACACCCAGGAGTTGAAGCGGCAACACCACCAGCAGCACCACGTAGCCGAGGCAGGTCGCCACCGGTAGCAGCTGGACGCCCAGGAACGCCGGTTGCGAGAACAGCGAGAGGTCCAGCAATGGGAATGGATGCATCCGTTCGATGCAGACGAACGCTGCGCCGAGCAACAGCGTGGCGAGCAATGCCAGTTGCACGCGCATGGCGTGCACGCCGAATTCGCCCAGCCACAGCAGGGCCAGCGTCAGCGCCGCCAGCATCATGCTGAAACCCAGCATGCCGCCGACATCCAGCCGGCCGCGCTCTCCATGGCTCTCAGGCAACACGCGCGCGCCCAGTGCGAAGGCCGCCAACGCCGGTACACCACCGGCTGCGAACACACTGCGCCATCCCAGTGCCTGCAGCAGCAGGCCCGCCAGCAACGGCCCAAGCGCCAGCCCCGCACCGAACGTCGTGCCCAGCAGGGCGAAGACGCGGCCACGCGCCGGCCCCTGCCAGCCCTGCGCCAGCGCCGCAGTGCCCGAGGCCAGCGCGGCGGCGGCGGCAACGCCCTGCAGGCCGCGCGCCAGATCCAGCCACAGCAGCGTCGGGGCCACGCATGCAGCGGTCGTAGCAGCGGTGAATCCGACCGTGCCCGTCAGGAACATCCGCCGACGGCCGTAGCGGTCGGCCAGGCCACCGGCAGCAAGCAGCAGGCTGCCGAAGGTCAGCATGAAGGCATTGGTCACCCAGGCCAACGCGGTGGGCGAGGCCCCCGCAGAACGAGCCAGCACCGGCACCGCGACGGCACCGGCCGAAAAGGACAACGGCAGCGCCAGCGCGGCCAGGCAGACCGCAAGCAGCGTCCAGTGCTGCTGCGTGCGGACGGGTATAGGGCGTATCGAAACCGGGGCCATGTGGGCCTCCATCCATCAGGGGCGTTGATGATGGGCAGGCCGGTATTGCTGAAAAACAGGCTGGATGGACGTTGATTACGGTCAGATGTTCCGCAATCATGCCCGCATGGACTCCATCTCCGCCCTGCTTGCCTTCGTCCGTACCACCGAAGCAGGCAGCATCGTCGGCGCTGCCCGCGTGCTCGGCCTGTCCGCCTCGGCGGTCGGCAAGCGTATCGCCCGCCTTGAGCAGGAACTCGGCACCCGCCTGTTCCATCGCACCACCCGCCGCGTGCACCTCACCGACGAAGGCGAACTGCTGCTGCAACGCTGCCGGCGTGCGTTGGATGAACTTTCCGAAGCGCAGGCAGACCTCGCGCAGCGACAGCACGCCCCCAGCGGGCTGCTGCGCATCGGTCTGCCCACCATCGGCTACCGCTTCCTGCTGCCGGTGCTGCCCGGCTTCCAGCAGCGCTACCCACAGGTGCAGCTGGAACTGGACTTCAACGACCGCATCGTCGATGTGGTCAGCGAAGGCCTCGACGCGGTGATACGCAGCGGCGAACTGGCCGATTCCAGCCTGACCGCACGGCGCCTGGGTGGCTTTCGTTTCATGCTCTGCGCGGCGCCTGGCTATCTGCAGGCGCACGGCATTCCCAGCGATGTGGGCGATCTGCGCATGCATGCGGCTCTGCGCTTCCGCTACCCGACTACCGGGAAGCTGCACCCCTGGCAGTTGCCGGGGGTGGAAGGCGATGCAGGCGCGCGCCTTCCGACGGCGATGACCTGCAACAACATGGAAGCCGTGCTGGCCGCCGCCATCGGCTGCATGGGCCTGGCCTGGATGCCCGACTTCCTGGCGGCCGACGCACTGGCCGACGGCCGCCTGCAACAGGTGCTGCCAGCGCTGCCCACGCACAAGGGGCAGTTCTCGCTGCTATGGCCCGGTGGGCGCCACCCCAGCGCACGGCTGCGGGTGTTCATCGATTATGCTGTCGCACACCTTTTCCGCGACGCTCCGTCCCCGTTTGTGTTCAGCGGCTGAAACGGCGAGCGCCGGCGACGCAGATCACCGCGACCACGGTCACCAGCACCATGCTGAGGCTGACCGCTTCATGCAGCAACAGCGCAGCCAGCGCCAGGCCGAAGAACGGTTGCAGCAGCTGTAGCTGGCCGACCGCGGCGATTCCACCCTGGGCCAGCCCGCGATACCAGAACAGGAACCCCAGCAGCATGCTGAACACCGCCACGTAGCCCAGCGCCCACCACGCGGATGCCCCCACTTCGACGAACGAGGGCGGGCGCATCAGCACCGTCAGCGGCAGCATCACCGGCAACGCCAGCAGCAGTGCCCAGCTGATCACCTGCCAGCCACCCAGATGCCGAGCCAGTCGGCCGCCTTCGGCATACCCCAGGCCGCACACCACGATCGCCGCTAGCATCAGCAGGTCGGCCTGCAACGAGGCCTCAATGCCGTTGCGCGCGGCATAGCCGACCACGCAGGCGCTGCCCAGCAGCGAGAACAGCCAGAACGCCGGGCGCGGCCGATCGCCACCGCGCAGTACGCCGAACACCGCAGTGCTCAGCGGCAACAGGCCGAGGAACACGATGGTGTGCGCTGATGAGGCGTGGCGCAGGGCAAGCGCGGTCAGCAGCGGGAAGCCGACCACCACGCCAAGGCTGACCACCGCCAGCCCGGGCAGGTCGCTGCGTCGCGGAAAGGGTTGGCGCAACAGCAGCAACAGGCCCAGGCCGAGTATGGCGGCGATGGTGGCGCGCGCGGCGGTAACGAACCCGGCGTCCAGCTGCAGCACGGCCAGGCGGGTGGCTGGCAACGAGCCGGCAAAGATCACCACACCGATGAAGCCATTGATCCAACCACTCGCCGACCGTTCCACGTCTGTACTCCCGGGGGTGCCGGGCGGTGCCCGGCGGGATCTCCATGGAAGCACCTGCGGCCCGCGCCCCCCAGCTACAATCCAGTACAGTTTCAAATAACTGTACTGCCCACACTTACAGCACGCTTTCGCCATGACGCGCCCGCTTACCCGCATCGAATCGGTCATCCAGGCCGTCCGCACCCGCATCGGCACGCGGGTGGATGGCGCCGGTTCGCGGCTGCCCTCGGTACGCGCGCAGGCGGCGGCGATGGGCGTGTCGGTCTCCACCGTGGTCGAGGCCTACGAGCGCCTCGCCGCCGAAGGGCTGATCAGCGCGCGTGCCGGTTCCGGCTTCTATGTCAGTGGACCGGCCGCACCGCTCGCCCTGGCCGAAATGGAACCACGCCTGGACCGCGCGGTGGACCCGCTGTGGGTGTCGCGGCAATCGCTGGAAACGCCGGCGGGCCACCTCAAGCCGGGCTGCGGCTGGATGCCCAGTGATTGGCTGTATCACGACGGCGTGCGCCGCGGCCTGCGTCGGCTGGCGCGTGCCGATGCCATGCAGCTGGTCGACTACGCCGGCCCGCTCGGGCTGCCCGCATTGCGCCAGCTGCTGCAACGGCGCAGCGCGGCGCTGGGCATTGATGCACCGATTGAGCAGATCCTGCTGACCGAATCCGGTACGCACGCGGTCGATCTGCTCTGCCGTTTCCTGCTCAAGCCCGGCGACTGCGTGCTGGTGGATGATCCGAGCTACTTCAACTACCACGCGCTGCTGAAGGCGCACCAGGTGCAGGCCATCGGCGTGCCGTACACGCACAGCGGCCCGGACCTGGAGGCGTTCGCGCAGGCACTTCAGGCGCATTCGCCACGGCTGTACATCACCAACTCGGGCCTGCACAACCCGACCGGCGCGGTGCTCTCGGCCAGCACCGCGCATCGGCTGCTGGGGCTGGCCGAACGCAGCGAACTGATCATCGTCGAGGACGACATCTTCGCCGACTTCGAACTGCAGCCGGCACCGCGCCTTGCTGCGCTGGATGGGCTGTCGCGTGTGATCCACGTCGGCAGCTTCTCCAAGACCCTGTCGGCCGCTTCGCGCTGTGGCTACATCGCTGCACGCCACGACTGGATCGAAGCGCTGACCGACCTGAAGCTGGCCACCAGCTTCGGCGGCGGCCATCTGGCGATGCAGTTGATGCACATCGCGCTGACCGACAGTGGCTATCGCCGCCACATGCAATCGGTGCGCTCGCGCCTGGCCGATGCGCGCCGGCACACACTGCGGAAACTGCACACGCTGGGCATCACGCCGTGGCTGCAACCGGAAGCCGGCCTGTTCCTCTGGTGCCAGCTTCCCGATGGCCGCGATGCTGCTGCGCTGGCACGGCAGTGCCTGCGCGAAGGCATCGTGCTGGCCCCGGGCAACGCGTTCAGCCAATCGCAGCGCGCGGCCGACTATGTGCGTTTCAACGTCTCGCAGTGCCAGGACCCGAGGATCTGGCAGGTACTGGCACGCGCGCTGCGTTGAGCTGGTAATGCGCGACCAGCGCATCCACCACCACGCGCACGCCCGGCAGCTGGCCGCGACGATGCGGCAGCAGCACGCTGGTGGTGACTTCGCCGGCATGCCACGCCGGCAGGACCTGCTGCAGGCGGCCAGCAGCGATGGCCGCCGCACACAGGCTGCAGGGCAGCACGGTGATGCCAAGACCCGCTTCTGCCGCCGCGATCAGCAGCTGCGATTCATTGCCGACCAGCGCCACCTGCGGCTCCACCTGCACGGTGCCGGCGTCGGCGCTGTGCAGCGTCCAGCGCGTTGCATGGCGCGCGGTCAGCAGGCCGGCATGCGCGCGTAGCTGCTCGGGCGTGTCCACTGCCGGCGCGGCTGCCAGATAACCAGGGGACGCCACCAGCACGATGCGTTCGCTACCGAGCATTCGCTGCACCAACCCGGAATCCGGCAGCGGACCGAAGTGGCTGCGCAGGGCGATGTCGATGCCCTCCTGCGCCAGATCGATGAAACGATCACTCACTTCAACTTCGATGCGCAGCCGCGGATAGCGGCGGGCCAACGCGGGCAGGCACGCGGCGAGCTCGCCCTGCACCACCGGAATCGAAGCGCTGATGCGCACGGTGCCGCTGGGTTCGGCCTGGCGGTCGCGGACAATGGCCTCCGCAGCCTCTACCTCCGACAACGCCGCGCGTGCGCGTTCGAAGAACTCTTGGCCGACCTCGGTCAGCGCGAAGCGGCGCGAACTGCGTTGCAGCAGCCGCACTTCGAGGTGTTCTTCCAGCAGCGCCACGCGCTTGCTAAGGGTCGAGCGCGGCAGGCCCAGATGTCGCCCACCTGCGGCGAAACCACCCTGCTCCACTGCGGTCACGAACAGGGCCAGATCATTGAGGTTGAGCATGCGCAACGTCCACACGTGTGGACTTCAGGATGCCATTCGGACGGCTTCAGCGGCAATGTCCATGCTGGCACGCTTTCCTCACCCGCCGCATCGCGGCTCGAACCGGAAATCTGCCATGACCCCGATCCTCTTCTACGGCGTGCCCTCGGGCTGCTCGTTCGGCTCCATCGTTGCACTGGAGTGGCTGCGCCAGCCTTACCAGCTGTGCCGCATCGACATGCCCGGCCAGGTGCAGGGCGAAGACTACCGCCGCCTCAATCCACTGGGCGAAACCCCGACCCTGCGAACCCCGCAGGGCGAGCTGCTCAGCGAGAGCCTGGCCATCCTCAACCACCTGGCTGCGAAGGGCATCGCGCAGGGGCTGGGCTTCGCACAGGGCACGGCTGGCTTCGATCGCCTCAACCACCGGCTGGCCTATCTCAACACCAGCTTCTTCGGTGCCTACGCGCCGCTCTGGCACGCACTGGAGCATGCGGAAGGTGATGAAGCCGAGGTGCTGGGTGCCTATGGCACGACCAAGGTGCGCCACGCCCACCAGGCGCTGGAGCAGATGATCGGTACGGGCCCGTGGCTGCTGGGCGAACAGCGCAGCTTCGCCGATGCCTACTTCGCCGGCATCGCGCGCTGGAACGACTATCACCAGGTGGTCGACCGCCGCGAGTTCCCCAGGGTGCAGCAGCTGTTCGAACGCCTGCAGGACGACGCGGGCGTGCAGTTCGCCCACGCCATCGAAGCGCAGCAGCCGGCAACCAGCAGTGGTGGCTTCCTCGGCGAGGTGAGGCTGGAAGACGTGCTTGAGGCCGCAGCGGCCTGAGCCCTGTGCTGTCTCTGCGGCAGCGGCGCGCAATGCCTCTTGCGCGCCGCGCTACAGTGGTCTGTCCCCGTCGAAGGAATCCGCACATGTCCACGTTCTCCGACCCGCAGGCGGTGGCCCGCTATGCCGAAGCACCGCTGCGCCAGGTGCCCGGTTTCCTCGCGTTGCAGCAGATGAGCCGCCTGCTGCTGGCCGAACGCGTTCCCGCACAGGGCCGCGTGCTGGTACTCGGTGCCGGTGGCGGGCTTGAGCTGAAGGCCTTCGCCGAGGCACAGCCGGGCTGGCAGTTGCTCGGCGTGGATCCGGCCGCACCGATGCTGGCCCTGGCCGAACAGACACTGGGTCCGCTGAAGTCGCGCGTGCAGCTGCTGGAAGGCTACATCGACGATGCGCCCGATCTGCGCTTCGACGGTGCCACCTGCCTGTTGACCCTGCACTTCCTCGACGCCGCGCAGCGCCTGCACACGCTGCGCGAGCTGCACAGGCGCCTGCAGCCCGGCGCACCGCTGGTGGTGGCGCACCACAGCGTGCCGCAGGATCCGGCCGGCAAGCTGCGCTGGTTGCAGCGCTACGCCGCGTTCGCCGAAGCCTCCGGCGTTGCCCACGCCGATGCACAGCGCGCGATCGACGCCATTGCCGAGCGGCTGCCGCTGCTGGCCCCCGAACAGGAGGTCGCCCTGCTGCAGGAGGCCGGCTTCGACGGCGTGGAGCTGTTCTATGCGGGCTTCAGCTTCAAGGGCTGGGTGGCGTACGCCGGCTGATGCCTACGGCACCACCGTGATGCCGATGCGCTGCATCAACAGCGCCACCTGCTGGACATCCAGCGTGGCGCCACGCAGGTTGGTCCTGCGCAGGTCCAGCTCGCCCAGCTCGGAGTTGGTCAGATCGCAGTCGGTGAAGTTGGCGCTGTTCCAGTCGATGCCCTCGAACTGGCCGCCGGACAGGTCCGAGCCGGCGAAGCTGGCGCCACTCACGTTCGCACCGTCCCAACGGTTTTCCCAAAGCTCGCACTTCTCCAGCGTCACCCGCGAGAAGTTCGCGTAGCGCAGGTTCGACTTCTTGATGAAGGCACTGCAGAACCAGCTCCGCGTGGTGATCTGGTTCATGAAGCTGGCGTTGCTGAAATCCGCGCCCTGCGCGCGGCACTCGCTGATCTCCAGGCCCAGTGCCTTGATGAAGTTGAAGTGGCACATGCTGATGTCGCAGCTCCGGAAGCTGGCTTCCTTCAGCGTGGCGCCGTTGAAGCGACAGCCGGCACGGCTGTCGGCATCGTAGAAACTGCAGTTGATGAACTCGGTGCCGGTCAGGTCCGCGCCGGAGAAATCGCACTTGTGGAACTGCTGGTCGACCACCTTCTGGCCGGTGTACTGGTCTGCGCCGATGCGCAGCTCGCGGTGAACGGTGGGGGACATCAGGGATTCCATGCCAGGTGCCCCGCCATGATGCCGGGCCGCGAGGGCGATCCATAGACCCCAGGCGCCGGCGGGTTCACCGGCAGTCCAGCCACCCTGTGTCCACTTCCACCCATTGCACGTTGTTGCACGTTAATGCACGAATGTGCAGACTTGCAGCATGAGCTCAGATCCCAGCCCCCTCCCCGCCCAGCGCACCCGGCAGATCCTTGAGGAACTGCGCCAGCAGGGCCGCGTGGTCGCCGCCGAACTGGCGCGCCGCTATGCCGTCTCCGAAGACTCGATCCGCCGAGACCTGCGCGAGCTGGCCGCACAGGGCCTGTGCCAGCGTGTCTACGGCGGCGCCGTGCTGCCACCGCCGAAGGAACGCCCGCTGCGCGAGCGGCTCACCCGCGACCGCAGCGACAAGGCCGAGCTGGCCGCCCGCGTCTGCGCGCTGCTGCAACCCGGCCAGGTCGTACTGCTTGATGCCGGTTCGACCAACCTGGCGATCGCCCAGCAACTGCCGGCCGCTCTCGGGCTGACGGTGATCACCAATGCCCCGCAGATCGCCACCGCCGCCAGCATGCTTGAAGGCACCCTGGTGCAGCTGATCGGCGGCCGCCTGGCCAGCGGCGGCGGTGCGGTCGGTGCCGAAGCGTTGGCCCAGGTGCAACGCCTGCGTGCCGACGTGTACCTGCCCGGCCCCTGCGCGGTGGACGGCGACACCGGCGTGTGGGCGATGGATGCCGAGGAAGCCACGCTCAAGCGCGCGATGGTGGCCTGCAGCAGTCGCATCATCGTCGCCGCCACCACGGAAAAGCTCGGCGCCCGCGGCCACTGGCAGATCGCCAGCCTCGACGAGATCGACGATCTGGTGCTGACCACCACCGCACCGCCCGCACTGGCAGCTCGCTTCCGCGCCGCCGGTATTGCGGTGCACCCCACTCCTCCCTGACCGTACCGCTCATGTCCCTCGCCAACCGCGCGCGTGCCGAACAGCACGCGACCCGCGCTGCATTCTTCATTCCCGGCTTCGCCACCGCGCTGTGGGCCACGCTGGTGCCCTTCGCCAAGGCACGTACCGGGATCAATGACGCGACGCTGGGCCTGGTACTGCTCTGCCTCGGTGCCGGTTCGCTGCTGGCGATGCCCTTGTCCGGCGTGCTGGCCGCGCGCCTCGGCTGCCGCCGGGTGATGGTGGCCAGCAGCCTGCTGATCTGCCTGACGGTGCCTGGCCTGGCACTGGCCGGTTCGGCCTGGACGCTGGGACTGGTGCTGTTCGTGTTCGGTGCCGCCGTGGGCGCGATGGACTGCACGATGAACGTACAGGCCGTCATCGTCGAGCGCGAAGCACGGCGCGTGATGATGTCCGGCTTCCATGCCTTCTTCAGCATCGGCGGCTTCCTCGGCGCGGCCACCATGACCGTGCTGCTGTCCGCGCAATTGCCGCCGATAGCGTCGGTGCTGATCGGCGTCGGCGCCATGCTGCTGGCGTTGCTGCTGTCAGCGGCGTACTGGCACAGCGAACGGATGCCGCACGACACACCGATGCTGGCCCTGCCACACGGCATCGTGCTGTTCATCGGCGTACTGGCGTTCGTTGCGTTCCTCGGCGAAGGTGCGATGCTGGATTGGAGCGCGGTGTTCCTCAGCGATGTGCGTCGCGTCGATGCCAGCCTCGCCGGTATCGGCTATGTGACCTTCACCCTGACCATGACCATCGCCCGCCTGTTCGGCGATGCACTGGTGGCGCGCGTGGGCCGCCAGCGCGCGATCGTTTTCGGCGCTCTGCTTGCTGCCGCTGGTGTGCTGGTGCTGACTCTGGTCACGCCATGGCAGGCGTCGCTGGCGGGCTATGTGCTGGTCGGCCTTGGCTGCGCCAACATCGCACCGGCGCTGTTCTCGCTGGCCGGCCACCAGACCCGCATGCCGGGTGCGCTGGCGATCACCGCCGTTTCCACGCTGGGCTTCGCCGGCATCCTTGCCGGACCGGCGCTGATCGGCTTCGCCGCCAACCATTTCGGCCTGATCACCGCGTTCATCGGCGTGGCCACGGCCTTGTTGCTGGTTGCAGTGTCCACGCGCTGGCTGCGGGTGTAGCCCAGTGCATCAGCGCCGCCTGCGCCGCAGCTTCATCCGCAACCGGCGGTAGCCGATCACCGTGGCCGTTGCACACAACGCAGTGCCCGCAATGCTCAACAGCAGCAGAACAGCCAACCGGGCGGTGTCGAAGCGCAGCATCGCAGGCAGGTCCCAGCTGTGCAGGAAGTAGAACAGCCAGCGCCCCACCCGCTCGCGATACCCCATCGTCAGCAATGGATCGCCGGTGGCCAGGTCGAGGTAGACGCGCGTCGCCTCGGCATCGCCGAAGTCCACCACCGCCACCGGGAAGCGGCGAACCGCTGCGCCGTTCATGGCTTCCGGTGCACGTGGGTAGAAGTACGCATCCGCTGCATGCTGGACCCAGTACCCCTGCATGGGCGCATCCGACAGCGCCCGCACCTTCTGCTGCAGCCACCCGGCCGGCAGCAACCGCGCAACCTGCAGATGCCCATTGCTGCCGGACACGATACGGGTCTCGCCCTGTCCGTCCAGCAGCACCGCGAACAGCTCGCCACCGATGCGTCGCCACTGGATCTCCACGGGCTTGAACCGCTCGGCCTCGACGGCCGTCAGCAGCGCCGCCGGTTCGCCCAGTGCGCCATCCACCACCACCGGACCACCGCGATAACGTCCGCTGTCGATCGCCTCGCGCGTACTGCTGAAGACGCCCAACGGGTTCATCGACATCAGCCCGCTGAAGATCCAGGTGAACACGAACGCTGCAGCCACCAGCCCGATCAGATGGTGCCAGCGCATCCATGGTTCGACGTATGGCGTCTTCGCACCCGAACGGTAGTGTCCACGGAAACGCCAGCGCCACACACCGACCACGATGCCGCTGACTGCGGCCACCGTGCACAGCGCGGACAACACGATCACCACCCACGTCCACACCGGGTCCACCGACTGCATGCGCAGGAAGTACAGCCAGTGCAGCCAGGCACCCACATAGTTCCAACGCTGCTGCACATGCGGTGCGTCCAGCACCACTTCGCCGGTGTGCGAGGACACATACAGGTCACCCGGCTGCGCGCCCCCTACCTCCACCCGGTACAGGGGCCGGTGCGCGTCCAGCGCGCGCGAGTGCGTCCAGCGATCCTCGTCCACGCGCATCGCGCCCACGAACGCCTGGCCGCCAGCAAACTGTGCAGCGGACGCTTCGGCGCGCTGTGCCGACACCGGAAGCAGAACCTGGCCGGTGCGCGCAGACCAGGCGCCCACGTTGCCGCCGCTTCGCACCACATACGCTGGCTCGCCGCGCAGCGTCGTCAGTGCCACGGCCTCCGGCTCGGCCTGCACGGCAGCTGGCAGTACCGACAGCCCCTGCCAGCCGCGGGCATCCCCCAGCAGCGGCAACGCCGCCAGCCGCTCACCCGGCGTCAGCTTCGGGTAGCCGATGAACAGCATCACCATGCCACTCACGAACCACAGCAGCATCAACAGGCACCCACCAATGCCCAGCCAGCGATGCACCAGGTAGTTCCAGCGCCTGGCGGTGGATCGCAGCGTCATGGCCGGCCTCCTCAGAAGCGATGGTCGACGGTGAATTCGACGCGCCGGTCCGCACCCAGCAGCCATTGCGTGCTGGTGTAGTACGCGGTGGCGTAGTACGCCTTGTCGAACACGTTGAACAACCGCGCGGACAGCCGCGTGCGCGGTGCCGCCTGCCAGGTCAGCGCCAGGTCGGTGGTGCTGTAGCCGGGAAGTTCCAACGCGTTGGCATTGTCGGCGTAGCGCTTGCCGACATAGCGAACACCCGCCGCTGCGCTCCAGTCCGGCAGGAACTGCCAGCTCAACCATGCGTTGGCCAAGCGCTCGGCCACGTTCGGCGGTACGTTGCCATCGCGCGACACCAGCACCGCCGGCGAACCCGTGGTTTCCAGGAAGTCCTCAAACTCGGCCTTCAGCACCGTCGCGTTGGCATCGAGCGACCAGTGCGGCGCGAAGTTCCAGTTCAAGGACGCTTCAATACCGCGCGAGGTCTGCGCACCCACCTGCACCCGGCGATCCGGCACCAGCGGATCACGGCTGAGCAGACCGGTCTTGCGGATGCGATACGCCGCCAGCGTCCACTCGCCGCCATCGAAGGCCTGCTTCAGGCCCACCTCGATCTGCCGGCCCTTGGCCAGATCGAAGGCACCGTTGGCTGGGCTGATCATCAGCAGTCCACTGACCGGGTCCGCCGCCTGTGAGTACTGCGCGTAGAGGCTCAGCGTCGGCTGCAGCGCGAATACGGCACCTGCACGCCAGCCGGTGCTGCTGTAGGTCTTCGAGAACGCGTTCTGGCCACTGATCAGATCGGTGCGATCGATGCGCGCGCGGTCGTGGCGCAGCCCACCCAGTACCGACCAGCGTTCGCTCAACGCCAGCCGGTCCTCCACGAACAGCGCGTACTGCTCGGCGCGGTTGCGATAGCGCGGCAGGTTGGGCGCGTCGCTGGCGAACCGGCCTGGCACCGGATCGAACGGATCGACCGGGCCCGAGCTGCCGGCATAGGTGTTGTTGGTGTGCTTGAAGTGCGCACGATTGGCATCGAGGCCCACGGCAAAGCGGTTGGTCAGGCCCGCGATGTTTCCTTGTACCCGCAGTGTCGAGGTCAACCCGGTCTGGTCCTGGTTGTGGGTGATCTCGGTGTTGCCGGAGCGATCGATCAAACCGGTGGCGCGGTTGTAGACATAGGCCTCGGCATTGCGCCAGTCGCGCTGGCTGTCGATCTGGTAGACGCGGGTGCGCCATTCCACGTTCGAGGTCGGCGTCCACAGCGCATCAAGTTGGGTCCAGCGGTCGCGATAACGGATGTCGCTGTCTTCCACGTTGTAGTTGCGATGGCGAAGTGCTTCCAGCTGGTGGCCATCCACCAGCGGCGTGCCGAAGTAGCGCATCGGTTTCTGGTAGCCCTGCGCATGGGTGAGCGTCAGCTGCAGATCCGTGCGCGGCTGCCACAGCAAGGCACCGGAGAAGGTCGCGTCCCTGTTGCGCCCGCGATCGACCCATCCACCGCTGTAGTTGCCACTCACGTCCAGCCGATAGGCCAGGTCCGGGGTCAACGCACCGCCGCTGCCGAAGCCCAGGCGCGCAGTATCCTCGCTGCCGACGGTCACGCTGATCTCGTTCTCGATGGCGCTACGCGAGGGCTTCTTGGGCACGATGTTGATGACCCCGCCAATGGCGCCATCACCATGGATGACCGAAGCCGGGCCGCGCAGTACTTCGATGCGTTCGATCGACCAGGTATCGAACGGGAAGGTGATGCCCACGCCGCCGTACTGGCGAAGCCCGTCGTACAGGCGCATCACCGAGGCGCCATCGGTGAAGCCACGGCTGGACAACGCACTCAGGCCGTTGCCTGGGTGCGGCATCGCACTGATCGCGCCTGCCCGGCTGATCGCATCATTGAGGTTGGTGTCGCCCCGCTGTTCCAGTTGTTCGCGCGAGATCACGGTCAGGCTGGCCGGTGTCTGCAGCACGCTCAGGCCCAGCGCAGACCCGGCGCTGGCGGTGGAAGACAGTTCACCGCTGCGGGTGTCGACCACGCGCACGGTATCCAGCGTGGTCGGAGGTGGCGCATCGGCGGCAAGGGCGGGCACGGCGTACAACAGGGACATGCACAGCGCAGGCAGTGTCGCCCTGCGCAGGCGCGCGGAGTTGGGGTTGTTTTTCATTTGTTCACGGCATGCAAGGCCGCCCCGCAGTGGCAGGGCAGCTCAGGGAATTCGGAGAACGCGCACGCAGCAGTGCCAGGCCATGCCTGGCGGCTCGGCAAAATCAATCCAAAGGCGCGCGCGCAGGGCTCAGGCGGCCATCAAGGCCGGCGGCCCACGCGCTCCCAATGTGCCGCTGATGCGCTGCGGCAACGCCTGCACCGCACCGCGCAACGCGCGGCATACCGGCGCCATCGGCGCCAACAGCAACACTGCCGCCACCAGCAGGGTGATCAGCCGCGCGGCGATCAGGCAGTAGTCGCAGTCCACGCCCATCTCATGCTCAGCGTGTGGATCGGCAGGCGGCTTCTTTTCGGCCTCGCCGTGCGACATCCCGTGATGCTCGTGGTGCCCTTCCATCGCGTGCTGCGCATGCTCTGCGTGCATCGCATGATTCATGGCAGCCACCGGTGCGGTGGCCGCAACATGGCCATGTACCAGCCAGCGGCTCACCAACGGGGCGAGCAACACCAGCAGCATGGCAAGCCATGCCAGGGCCTGGAACCGGCGGTGGAGGACAGAACGACGCACGCCGCCATTCTACGGGGCGATGGCCAACCTTGGACTGCGTTCAGGGTTTGCCCCCTGCGACACGGTGACGCAGGGTCCAGCGAAGGTTCGCAGTGGATGCTTTTCGCTCCCCGCCCATCAACTCACGTACTGGGCCACACCATTACCAAACGACCAGTTTTCCTTCTTCACTTCCACCAGGTTGATAAATACATCCTCGCGGCGGATGCCCACCGCCGCGTGCAGGCCATCGGCGATGCCGGCGTACAGCGCCTTCGTCTGCTCCAGCGTGCGCCCTTCGTTCCAGGTGATCTGGATGCAGATGAAATCGTCGGTGCGGTCCACACCCAGATAGCCGGGGTCGTAGATCAGCGTGCCGGGCGCGTGCTGCTGGAAGATCTGGAAGCGGTCGTTTTCCGGCACGCCCACCGCGCGCATGGCCTGGTAGATGGTTTCGCCGACTCGTTGCAGGTAGTCGGCGGATTTACCTTTGCGAAGATCGATGCGGGCGAGCGGCATGGTGGCACTCCAGCGTGGATGGGTACGGCGACAGGCTGAGACTACGCCTGCCCGGGGCGGTGGGACAGCGCAGGGATGGAACCCTCTGGCTCCATGCGTGACACATTCCCGCCTGCGCGCGCCGGGTGACGGAATTGCCATGGCGGCGCCGCTCTGGAGTCGTCATGTGCACGGTCGGCGTGGGCGGCGATATGCGCCATCAGTGATGGGCGACACAGTCGGCGGATGCTGGAGGGCACAGAACCGGAAACGCTTGGTGTGCCTGCGTGGAGTTGAGAACTTTCCTTACAGACCACCGTGATTGCGCGATCCCATGATCACCGCGCCGAGGCAGATTGCCTGGGCCGGGATTGGCGTCTCGAATAAACGAATGAACACCCATCGCTGCGATTTACGCCGCAGCAGAGAGAATGCACCGATTGCCTTCAATGGCGGCCGGTGCGTGGGGATCGACAGATCCGCCAGGCCTTCTTCTCGATGGGAGTTCGTTTGCCTTGGTACGCCAACCCGCACCGTCCGCCACCTTCACTCCGGAAGGTGGCCCCACGCCAGTGAGGGTTTCGCCATGACCAATCGCACCGCCGACCGTCCCCGCCTGCACGCCCTGATCGGCAACATCGCCGCCGACGTGCCTGAAGAGCTCGCGCACGAGATCGAGTGCGCCTTGCAGGAACAGAACCTGCCCGTGCAGTCGCCCACGTTCTTCGCCTGCCTCAATGCGATCAGCAACGCCGACGCCGATGACGGGCAACCGTGTGGCGGCCTCACCCTCGGCGCCAGCAATCACGCTTCGCTGCGCCGCTCGATGTCCGGGCTCAGCGCAGTGCTCGATCTGCTGCAGGCCGCCGACCGGGCGCGTGCCGAGGCCGGCCCGGAGGAACAGCTGGGCGCCTTCCATACCGACGGACTGATCGTGGCGGCACGGCAACTGGTGCGCGAGGCGCATCACTGCCTCTCCGGCGGCGACGCCTGACCGGCCCGGATGCGCTCCCGCTACAATCGCGCAGGAAACGCTGGGGACTGCAATGGACGCCGAACACCTGGAGTATTTCAAGGCCGCTCTGGAGGGCCGCGCAAGCGTAGGCTGGAACGTATGGTTCGCCGCCAACCAGCAGGCGCTGGCACAACAACTGAGCCGCCCTGCACTGCTGCGCTTGAAGTTCAGCAAACTGGATGAAGCCGAACGCTTGCTCGCCCAAACCGGCATCGTGCCTCGCAGCACAGCGGGTAAGCGCTACGAAATGTACTGCGCGGAGTTCGCGGCAGACGTGGTGGACGCGAACGGTCGCCCGCTGCCAGCCCTCTGGCGCGCAGCGCACGGCGGAGCCATCGGCCTGCTTGCCGATGGCGAGCGTGAGGCCGGCCAGGCGAAGCTGCTCGTGGAGTTCCGCCGCGCCCGCAAGCGTGGGTTGCAATAGGGCCACGAATGGTTGGCCGATCTGTGCTTTGAAGGCGAGATGGAACTGACCAGCGGCAATGCCGAGGTGGGCCGTAGCCTGCTGGCGGTGGTGGTGCAGGCCGGCAGCGGCAACGACCTGCTGGATGCAACGGCGATGATCGCGCGCGCGCTGTTGGACGAACACGGCTGAGACAGGGTCCGCTGCCCGTCGGCCCAGCAGAATCGCAGGCAACAAAAAAGCCCCCATTGCTGGAGGCTTCTTTCGTTCTGCAACATGGTGGGCGGTACAGGGATCGAACCTGTGACCCTTGCCGTGTGAAGGCAATGCTCTACCGCTGAGCTAACCGCCCGGTGTGTTGCTGAGCCGCTCATTATAGGGGCTTTTCAGAGGCCGTCAACAGTTTTTCACATTCGTGTTCACGGGTGTTTCCGGGGTCCGCAGCCAAGCATGGCTCGGCTCTACAGAAAGGCCCCGGTGCTACCTCACATCGTGTGGGTCGGCTTGTCCGAGCCGGTAAGTCCAGCCAGCAGGGTCTCGATCTTGTGGCGCACGCCCTCGCCTTCGGCACCGTCGGCCAGCTGCACGCCGATACCGGCGGTGCGGTTGCCCTGCGCGCCGGCCGGGGTCACCCAGATCACCTTGCCGGCCACCGGCAGGCGCTCGCTGGAATCGGGCAGGGTCAGCAACAGGAACACCTCGTCGCCCAGGAAGTAGCGCTTGGGCGTGGGCACGAAGATGCCGCCGTTCTTCACGAACGGCATGTACGCGCTGTACAGCGCGGCTTTGTCCTTCACGGCCAGGGACAGGATGCCCTGGCGGGCGTTGCTGGCACTCATCGATTTCCCCTTGCGGCAGGCCGCTCGTTCACCTTGTTCCAGGCCAGCAGCAACTCGACCACCGCAAGGTCTGCGCGCACCGTGGTGCGCAGCAGGTCGCGGGTGCGGTTGGCCGCATCGAACCAGGCTGCAAGCTTGTGCAATCGCTCCGGCGTGGTCAAGGCATCGGTGCTGGCCTGGGCCAGCGCCAGGTCGGCGGCAAAGCGCAGGCGCAGCGCTGCGTTGTCGTCGCCGCACCACTTCTGCGCCAGCTCCACCGCACCGGTCTTGCCGGCGGCCAGCTGTTCCAGCTCGCGGCCAACCTCGCGGCGCAGGCGCAGGCCATCTTCGCGCAGCCAGTTGTCGGCCTGGCCGGGATGGCCGCGTGCAGCCTCCAGCGCTTCGCGCGCCGACGCCTCGCTGTGTCCCTGCTGCTGCAGCCAGGCCAGTGCTTCATGCTGCGGCGGCAGCTTGAATTCCAGGCGCTGGCAACGGCTGCGGATGGTCTGCGGCAGCCGCGCCGGGTCGCTGCTGATCAGCCACAGGTAACGGCCGGGCTGCGGCTCTTCCAGGGTCTTCAGCAGTGCATTGGCGGCCGAGCGGTTGATCGCATCGGCCGGGTCGACGATCACCACCTGTGCCACGCCGTACTGCGGGGTCAGCGCCAGCGTGTCGGTGATCTCACGCACCTGCTCGATGACGATCTCGGTGCGCAGCTTGTCGCCGCTCTTGTTCGGGATGAAGCTGACCAGCTGCAGGTCCGGGTGGGTACCCGCGGCGATCAGCTGGCGCGTGCGCGTGGCATGCGCGGCATCACCGCGCGCCAGCACGTGGTCGGCCAGCGCCAGTGCCACCTCGCGCTTACCCAACCCGGCCGGGCCGCAGATCAGCAGGCCATGACCGAGCCGGTCTGCATCGAGCGCAGCAACCGTCTGATCGAACGCGCGCTGCTGCCACGGCGAAAACGTGCTCATACGCCCTCCCCGTCCCGCAGCCAGCGCTCGACACGCGCGACCACGTCGGCCGCCACGCGTTCCTGCACCTGGCCAGCGTCGACCAGCGCGAAGCGCTGCGGATCCTGCTGTGCGCGGCTGCGGAACACTTCGCGCACGCGCTGGAAGAAATCGTCCTGCTCGCTCTCGATGCGGTCCGGCCACAGGTCGCGGCCATTGGCGCGTGCGCGGCCCACCGCCACGTCCACGTCCAGCAGCAGGGTCAGGCCCGGCAGCAGGCCCACCGCGCGTCGTTCCAGATCGGCAATCCACTGCGGATCGAGGCCGCGGCCACCGCCCTGGTAGGCATAGCTGGAATCGGTGAAGCGATCGCTCAGCACATAGGCGCCGCGCTGCAGCGCCGGCTGGATCACCTGGCGCACGTGCTGCGCGCGTGCGGCGAACACCAGCAGCAGCTCGGCTTCGGCGCTGAGCGGTTCGGCGGCGATCTCGGCATCGGGCTTCAGCACCAGGCCGCGGATGCGCTCGGCCAGCGGCGTGCCGCCCGGCTCGCGGGTCAGCACCACCTCGTGGCCGTGGCTGCGCAGGCAGTCACGGATGGCGTTGATGGCGGTGGTCTTGCCTGCGCCCTCGCCGCCTTCCAGGCTGACGAAACGCGGGTGGCGAAGCAGCGCGGGACTCATTGCGCCGAGGTCTCCTTGGTACGTTGCTGGCGCAGCTGCTGCAGGTAGCGGGCGACTGCGGCGTTGTGCTGGTCCAGGCTGGGCGAGAACACGTGCGCGCCACTGCCATCGCCCACGGCGACGAAATACAGCGCGTCGCCCGCTGCGGGTTGCGCGGCGGCCATCAGTGCATCGCGGCTGGGCATGGCGATCGGGGTCGGGGTCAGGCCCGCACGCGTATAGGTGTTGTAGGGCGTATCGGTGGTCAGGTCGCGGCGGCGGATGTTGCCGTCATACGCGGCACCGATGCCGTAGATCACGGTCGGGTCGGTCTGCAGGCGCATGCCGATCTTCAGGCGACGCATGAACACGCCGGCAATCTGCGGGCGCTCGCTGGCCAATGCGGTTTCCTTCTCGATGATCGAGGCCATCGTCAGCAGTTCGTAGGGCGTGTTGATCGGCAGGTCCGGCGCGCGGCTTTCCCAGGCTTCATCCAGCGCCTTTTCCATCGCGGCGTGGGCGCGCTTGAGCACGTCCAGATCACTGTCGCCGCGCTGGTAGACGTAGGTCTCCGGCAGGAAGCGGCCTTCCGGATGCTGTCCACCGAAGCCGAGGCGCTGCATCAGCGCGGCGTCATCAAGATTGTCGGTGGTGTGCAGCAGCGGCTCGGCGCGCTTGAGCGCGGCACGCAGCTGGCGGATGTTCCAGCCTTCGATGATGGTGACACGGTGCTGCAGCACCCTGCCGGCACGCATGCGCAACAGCAGCTCGCGCGGGGTCAGGTCGCCGCTGAGCGCGTACTCGCCCACCTTCAGCTTGCCGGCGGCATCGAGCTGGCGCGCCAGCAACTGCCACTGGGTGTCCTGGCCCTCGTCCACGCCGGCATCGCGCAGCTTGCGCAGCACGCTGTTCATGCCATCGCCGCTGGCGATGACCACGCTTTCGGCGGTGGGGGTGATCGGGGCATCGGCGAAGCGGGTCTGCTGGTAGAAGAACCACGCGCCCGCGCCGGCCACGACAGCGGCCAGCACCACCACCAGCGTTACCACGAACAGACACCCGCGCTTGGCTCCCGCCATGGACTACCTCTGAACTCGATTCCGTCGTGCAGGATACCGTGCCGCTGGTGTGGGGTCATGACCGGGGTGGCACCCAACCCCGCTTCGCTCGCCGGGCATGGCCCGGCGCTACCGGGAGGGTGATGCGTCGGTAGCGCCGGGCCATGCCCGGCGGGGGCGGTCAATCAGCCTTGCTGACCGAGCGCCCGCAGCAGGCCGCGGGCCTTGGCGCGGGTCTCGTCCAGTTCCTTGTCCGGGTCCGAATCCACCACGATGCCGGCGCCGGTGCGGAAGCTCACCTCGTGGCCATCCACTTCGGCGGTGCGGATCAGGATGTTCAGGTCCAGGTCGCCATCCCGGTTCAGCCAGCCGAAGGCGCCGGTATAGGCACCGCGCGGCACCTGCTCCAGTTCGCTGATGATCTGCATGCAGCGCACCTTGGGGCAGCCGGTGATGGTGCCGCCCGGGAACGTGGCGGCGATCACCTCGCCGGGCGTGACCTCCGGGCGCAGATGGCCACTGACGTTGCTGACGATGTGGTGCACATGGGCGTAGCTCTCCACGGTCATCAGCTCGTCGACCACCACGGTGCCGGGCAGGCAGATGCGGCCCAGGTCGTTGCGTTCCAGGTCGATCAGCATCACGTGCTCGGCGCGCTCCTTGGGGTGGCCGACGAGTTCCTGGATGCGCGCGGCATCATCGTCCCCCTCGAAACGCGGACGCGTGCCGGCAATCGGCCGGGTCTGCGCGTGACCGGCATGCACCGACACCAGCCGCTCCGGCGAGGAACTGACCACGTGGCGGCCATGCGCGCTGAACAGGCCGGCAAACGGTGCCGGGTTGGCACGGCGCAACTGCGCGTACAGCGCCTGCGGGCTGACCGGCGCGGCGAACCGGGCGCTCCAGCGCCGCGACAGGTTCACCTGGAACACATCGCCGGCGCGCAGGTAGTCGATCACCCGGCGCACGCCGTCGGTGAAGCGCTGCGGCGCATCCTCGGCCACCGACTGCGGCGGCTGCCAGCCTTGCCCGGCTTCGGGCATCGCGGCCGAAGCCAGTGCCACCAGCGCGTCCAGCAGCGCCTGCTCGCCGGCTTCGGCGATGACGAAGCTGGCATCGTTGTGATGGTCGTGCAGCACCGCGGCCGGGCAGCGCAGTGCCAGCGCGGTCGGGCGGCCGTCCTCGCGCGCACGCGCCGGCAGAACCGGTTCGATCTGGCTGGCCACTTCGTAATCCAGCATCAGCGCCCAGCCGCCACGGAACGGCAGGCTGTGGCTGCCGTCGTGCGACAGGCGCTCATGCTGCCAGGCACGGTCCAGTGCCTGCAGGAACGTGCCGGGCTGCACCACGTCGTGCAGATCACGCACCTGGCCATCGGCGTCCAGCCGCAGGCCCTCGCCCTGCGCGGCCAGCAGCAGGCTCCAGCGGCCCTGGGCGGTGCCCGAGGCGGTGGATTCCATCAGCAGCGGGAAGCGCGCCGGGTCGTGCTGCTGCAGCGCCAGCAGATCGATCGGATGCGGCAACGGGTGAATCATCGGTGCGTGGGTCATGGCAACCAGTTCGGGGTATCAGATGCACGGAAGCCGCCTTGCGGCGGCTCCATGGAACGCGGAGTCGAGCATGGCTCGACGCTACAACTCGGTCAGACGCGCTTGAAGACCAGCGTGCCGTTGGTGCCGCCGAAGCCAAAACCATTCGACATCACCACGTCCACCTTGGCCTGGCGTGCTTCGTTGGGCACGTAGTCCAGGTCGCAGCCTTCGCCCGGCTGCTGCAGGTTGATGGTCGGCGGAATGACGTTGTCCTGCAGCGCCATCACCGAGAAGATCGCTTCCACGCCGCCGGCAGCGCCCAGCAGATGGCCGGTCATCGACTTGGTGGAGCTGACCATCATCTTGTAGGCGTGGTCGCCGAAGGCGGTCTTCATCGCCATGGTCTCGCCCAGGTCGCCCAGTGGCGTGGAGGTGCCGTGCGCGTTGAGGTAGCCGACCTGCTCCGGGGTCACGCCGGCGTCCTTCATGGCCATGGCCATGCAGCGGGCGGCACCTTCGCCGTTCTCGCTCGGTGCGGTCATGTGGTACGCATCGGAGCTGGCGCCGAAACCGGCCAGCTCGCAGTAGATCTTCGCGCCACGCGCCCTGGCGTGCTCGTACTCTTCCAGGATCAGGATGCCGGCGCCGTCGCCCAGCACGAAGCCGTCACGGTCCTTGTCCCATGGGCGCGAGGCCTGTTCCGGGGCATCGTTGCGGGTGCTCATGGCCTTCATCGCGCAGAAGCCGCCCAGCGCGGTCGGCGACGAGCCACGCTCGGCACCACCGACCACCATCACGTCGGCATCGCCGTACTGGATCATGCGCATCGCGGTGCCGATCGAGTGGTTCGAGGTCGCGCACGCCGACACCGCCGAGAACGACGGGCCCTTCAGGCCGGTGATGATGCTCAGCTGGCCCGGCAGCATGTTGATGATGGTCTTGGGCACGTAGAAGGGCGAGATCTTCTTGCCCTCGTGGAACTCGATGGTCTGCTCTTCGATGCCGAGCAGGCCGCCGATGCCGGCGCCGACGATGGCGCCGATGCGTTCGGCATTGGCGTCGGTGATCTCCAGGCCCGAGTCGTGCAGGGCCATGAACGAGGCACCGAGGCCGTAATGGATGAACGGGTCCATCTTCTTGGCATCCTTGCCGCTGACCCGGAATTTGCCGAACAGTTCATTGTCGGCGGTGATGTCGAATCCCTTGACCTCACCTGCAATCTTGGTGGTGAACCGATCCAGATAGGCATCAGAAACGTTGGTCAGCGGACCGATGCCCGAACGACCATGGGTGATGCCTTCCCAGCTGCTGGCCAGATCATTGCCCAACGGCGAGACGATACCCAGGCCGGTTACGACGACGCGACGCTTCATTGCTGATTCTCCTGGCCCGGATGGTTTCAACGGGCAACTCGGTTTGCTTCGGTGTGATGCTCAAACACACGGGGCCGCAACAGCGGCCCCATGGGGTGCGGTGCGCGGCGAGCGTGAACCCGCGCGCGCACTGCCGTCTGACATCAGGCCTTGACGTGGGCCTTGATGTAGTCGATGGCGGCCTGCACGGTGCTGATCTTCTCGGCTTCTTCGTCCGGGATCTCGCACTCGAATTCTTCTTCCAGGGCCATCACCAGCTCGACGGTGTCCAGCGAGTCAGCGCCCAGGTCATCGACGAACGATGCGCTGTTGGTGACTTCTTCTTCCTTGACGCCAAGCTGTTCGACGACGATTTTCTTGACGCGTTCTTCGATGGTGCTCATGGGATCTCGCTCCAGATGGAGTTGTGGTTCAAAAGTGGTCGCCATCAAAGGCGATGGCCGTGGGATAGTGTAGTGGAAACCGGCGCGGCCTTGCATCGCAGCAAAAACCTCAGCAGATCAACCACTTGCGGCGCAATCCCTGCGCCCCTTGCTTACGGCATGTACATGCCACCGTTCACATGGAGGGTTTCGCCGGTGATGTAACCGGCAGCCGGGCCGGCCAGGAAGGCCACCGCATGGGCGATGTCTTCCGGCGAACCCAGGCGTTCGAGGGCGATGTCGTTGATCAGCGCGGTACGCGCTTCTTCCGGCAACGCCTTGGTCATGTCGGTGTCGATGAAGCCAGGAGCGACAACATTGACGGTGACACCCCGCGAGCCGATTTCCTTGGCCAGCGACTTGCTGAAGCCGATGATGCCGGCCTTGGCGGCAGCGTAGTTGGCCTGGCCGGCGTTGCCGGTCACGCCCACCACCGATGCGATGTTGATGATGCGGCCCTTGCGCGCCTTCATCATGCCGCGCATGACGGCCTTGCTGGTGCGGAACACGCTGGTCAGGTTGGTGTCGATGATCGACGCCCAGTCCTCGTCCTTCATGCGCATCAGCAGGTTGTCGCGGGTGATGCCGGCGTTGTTGACCAGGATCGAGATCGGACCGAATTCCTTGGCGATGCCGTCCAGCACGCTGTCCAGCGCAGCCGCGTCGGTGACATTCAGCGCGCGGCCATGACCACCGTGGGCGGCCAGGCGCTCACCGATCGCGGCAGCGCCGGATTCGGTGGTGGCGGTGCCGATGACGGTGGCGCCTTGGGCGGCCAGCAGATCGGCGATGGCGGCACCAATGCCACGGCTGGCGCCGGTGACCAGTGCGATTTCACCCTGCAGGGGCTTGCTCATGATGTTTTCCTCAGGCTGGGGCGGCCGCCGCACCCGTGCCGCGTGCAGCGGCCACTGGTACGGTCGGCAGGAACAGGGGGATCAGGCCGACCATGCCTCGCGGGCAGCTTCGAAGTCGCCCGGCGTGGCCAGCGAACGGCCGTCGATGGCCTTGTCGATGCGCTTGACCAGGCCGGTCAGCACCTTGCCCGGGCCGCACTCGGCGATCTGGGTGACGCCACGGCCAGCCAGCGCCTGCACGCAGCCGGTCCACTGCACCGGCTGGTACAGCTGCTGGACCAGCGCGGTACGGATCGCGTCGATGCCGTCATGCACCTTGGCGTCGACGTTCTGCGCCACCGGCAGCTGCGGCGCCTGCCAGGCCAGGCCGGCCATCACTTCGGCCAGGCGGTTGGCGGCTTCGCGCATCAGCGGGGTGTGCGAGGGCACGCTCACGGCCAGCTTGACCGCCTTGCGCACGCCCTTCTCGGCCAGCAGCGCCAGCGCGCGGTCGACCGCATCGGCGTCGCCACCAATCACGATCTGGCCCGGCGAATTGAAGTTGGCCGGCACCACCACCTGGCTGCCTGCCGCTTCAGCGCAGACGTCCAGCACCAGCTGGTCTTCGGCGCCGAGCACGGCGGCCATGGCGCCGACACCGGCCGGCGCGGCTTCCTGCATCAACTGGCCGCGCAGGCGCACCAGGTGCGCACCGTCATGCAGGCTCAGCGCGCCAGCGGCAACCAGGGCGGTGTACTCGCCCAGGCTGTGACCGGCCAGCACCGACGGGCGCGGACCGCCCACGGCGTTCCAGGCGCGCCACACGCCGATGCTTGCAGCCAGCAGGGCCGGCTGGGTGTATTCGGTGCGGTTGAGCATTTCCTCCGGGCCGCCCTGGGACAGCGCCCACAGGTCGACGCCGGCACCATCGGACGCCTCGGTGAAGGCGTCACGCACCTGCGGGTGCAGTTCGGCCAGCTCGGCCACCATGCCCACAGACTGCGAGCCCTGGCCGGGGAAGACAAAAGCGAGGGTGGATAGGGTCACGCGGTCATCCGCTTGTTGCAATCGAAGCGGGCCATGATAAGGGGGAATCCGCTGTGTCGTCTGTACGTGCGCGTATGCAGGCGTATGGAGCAATGACAGGGTCAGATCCCTTTTCCACCGGAAATGGGATCTGACCCCGGCCGACGATCAGCAGAACAGCTGCAGGACGTCCAGATCGCCGTCGGCGAGGAAATCCACGCACAGCCCCACCAGCATCAGCACGCCCGCAGTACTGGCGCCATGGGTGATGAAAATGGAATGGGCCAGCGCGCGCGCTGAACGGCCCAGCTTCATGCAGACCCGGGCCAGGCTGCGCAGGCGGCCACTGACCGCATGCACGTGCTCGCGCACCGGTGCCTGGGCACCGCCCATCGCCTCGGCCATCATCGCCTGCAGGTGCTCGGGGCGGTCGGCGTAGTACTTGGCCACGCCATAGCCGAACATCAGCCAGTCGCGGGCCTGCGCTTCGGACAGATCCATCACTTCCAGCGGATCTTCCTCGAAGTCGATGAAACCGACGTTCTCGCCATCCCAGGTGAGATTGCGCGGCAACGGCTGGCCGAAATAGGCGCCACGCGCATGCGCTGCGGCAATGGCCAGCATCGCCGCCATGACCAGCCGATCACGACCGGCCTCGTCGGCCTGGCGCAGGCAGGTATTGAACGAGCTGCCGTTGTCGCCGATTACCAGCGCGGCATGGCCGGTGCCCAGCACGTCGGGCACGTTCACGCCCTGCGCCTGCAGTTCTGCAAGGCGACGGGCTTCGGTTTCGCGTGCGGCGTCGCCGCCACGGTGCGGCGGCGGGCGCAGGGCGTCCAGATGAAAACGACGGGCAACAAAATTGAGCAGGCCAAGGGCCAGCGCCCGGCTTCCCTTGCCGTACTGCTTCAGCCAGGCACGTTGCCCTTCGATGACGATGGGCTCAACCATGACAGGTCCTCCTTAAACGCGTTACGGCCCCAGAGGGGCCGCAACGACAAAGCTTCACGTTGTCGTAACTTGCACTATCAATAGCGCAGCAGAGCCGAACCCCACGTGAAGCCGCCGCCGAAGGCTTCCAGCAGCAGCAGCTGGCCACGTTCGACCCTGCCCGAACGCACGGCGGCGTCCAGCGCCAGCGGCACCGAGCCGGACGAGGTATTGCCGTGCTTGTCGACGGTCACCACGACCTGGTCCATCGACATGTCCAGGCGCTTGGCGGTGGCTTCGATGATGCGCAGGTTGGCCTGGTGCGGAATCAGCCAATCCAGGTCGGACTTGTCCAGGCCGTTGGCGGCCAGGGTCTCGTCCACGACCGAGTCCAGCGCCTTGACGGCGTACTTGAACACGTCGTTGCCCTTCATGTTGATGGTGCCGCCACCGTTGGCGCCGTCCTTGAAACCGCTCGAGACGCCGACCGGGTTCCACAGCAGTTCCTTCTTGCTGCCGTCGGCATGCAGGTGGGTGCTGAGGATGCCGGTCTCTTCGTCGGCCTTGAGCACGACGGCGCCAGCGCCATCGCCGAACAGTACGCAGGTGGTGCGATCGTTCCAGTCGACCATGCGGGTCAGCGTTTCGGTGCCGATCACCAGCACGTGCTTGCAGTCACCGGAACGGATGAATTTATCGGCCACGCCCAGCGCGAACACGAAGCCCGAGCAGGCTGCGTTGACGTCGAAGGCGGGGCACCCGGCCACACCGAGCTTGGCCTGGATCAGGCACGCGGTGGACGGGAAAATAAGGTCAGGCGTGGTCGTACCGACCACGATCATGTCGAGCTGCGAAGCGTCGATGCCTGCGGCTTCCAGCGCGCGCAGGGCGGCGTTGTAGCCAAGGTCGCTGGTGGTTTCGCCTTCGGCCGCGATGTGCCGTTCACGAATGCCGGTGCGCGACTGGATCCACTCGTCCGAGGTTTCGACCATTTTTTCCAGGTCGGCGTTGGTCAGGACTTTTTCCGGCAAATAGCTGCCGGTGCCCGCGATCCTCGAGTAGATCCGCTTGCTCATCATGTTTCCTGTTGCGCGGGCCGCCGATCACCGGCACGCCCGGGAAAGAAGGCAAAGGCCGCTGCCCGGAGGCAGCGGCCTTCCCGGCACATCAATCTTCTTCGACGGCCGAGGTCTTGGTCTGGATGACCTTCTTGCCGCGGTAGAAACCATCGGCAGTGATGTGGTGACGCAGATGCACTTCGCCGGTGGTCGGGTCGGTCGACAGCTGCTTGGCGCTCAGGGCGTCATGCGAACGGCGCTGGCCGCGGCGGGACGGGGTAACACGGGATTTCTGGACAGCCATGGGATTGCTCCAAACTCGGTTCGTTTTGCTTCGTCGTTTCGTCGCACAGGACGCCAGCGCCCAGCACACTTTTCGCTTTCGCCGCAGCCGCCGACGACAACCGGCTGCTATTGTTTCTTCAATGCCGCCAACGCCGCAAACGGGTTGGCCTTCTTTGTTTCTTCTTCGCTCGGCGCCCAGTCCTTGTCGACTGCTTCACCGTCGGGCGACAGCGGTACCACCGGCACCGCCAGCACCAGCTCGTCCTCGACCAGATCCAGCGGCTTCAGCTGGCCATCTTCCGGCACCAGCAACGCCTCGTACTCCTCCGGCAGGGACGATTCCTCGTCCTCGTCGCGGATCAGGCCAAGCCTCTGGGTCACCTTCACCGGCAACAGGAATCGCTGCATGCTGCGCTGACAGGTCAGCGGCAGCGCGGTGTCGATGGTCAGTTCCACATAGGATACCCGCAAGACGTCGTCGCGACCGAATTCAAGCGAGTAGACGCACTCGCCGTCGGTATCTGCGACCAACCCCTGCAGGCGGGTCAATTCAGCCAGGGAGACCTGACCGTCGAAGCGCCTTCGCGCTACAACCATCCGCCAGGCATCCAGCGTTTCGGGCACGTTCGCGGACATAAGCCGCTGAATACTAAGGATCGGGGCGGCGACTGTCAAATGCCCGCCATACAGGACTTGCTGCTGGCGCTGCGGACACGCCAGACTGCCATGCCCTGCCCCGGTATTCTCGCATGTCACTGGTCCTGGCCTCTACCTCCCGCTACCGCCGCGAGCTGCTGGAACGGCTGGGCCTGCCCTTCGACTGCGCACGTCCGGACGTGGATGAGACTCCCTTGAACGGGGAGGCTCCGCTGGCCCTGGCCACCCGCCTGGCCGCCGCCAAAGCGGCCGAGGTGGCGTCCCGCCATCCCGGCGCGTGGGTGATCGGCTCGGACCAGGTCGCAGACCTGAACGGCCAGCCACTGGGCAAACCGGGTACGGTCGAGGCCGCCTGTGCGCAGCTGGCAGCGATGTCGGGGCAGATCGTCCGCTTCCACACCGCCGTCTGTCTCAGTCGTGACGGAGAATCATTCACGGCCGTCGATCTGACCGAAGTCTGCTTCCGCACACTGGAACCGGACGAAATCGCCCGCTACGTAGCCACCGAACAGCCGCTGGACTGCGCTGGCAGCTTCAAATGCGAGGGCCTGGGCATCAGCCTGTTCGACGCCATCGACAACCGCGACCCGACCGCGCTGATCGGCCTGCCGCTGATCGCGGTATGCGGATTACTGCGCAGGGCCGGTTTCGCGGTGCCCTGAACTGTAGAGCCGAGCCCATGCTCGGTTGCTTTTTTCGAGGCTGCCTGCATCTGAAGCAGAAGCAGAAGCAGAAGCAGCCGAGCATCGGCTCGGCTCTACAGGACCAGAGGACCTCAACGAACCTCGAACGGCTGCTCCTGCCACGCCTCCACACTGCCATCGCGGCCATGCAGGCGCAGCCCGAGCCAGTGCTTGCCCGGAGCCAGCGTGGTGGTATCCAACGATGCGTCGAAGCCCACCGCCGGATGCTGCGGATCGGTACTGTCCGGCCAGGTGTGGCGCACGTCGAACACACGCCCATAGCGGGCGTCACCGATCGAGCGACCATCGACCAGCACTTCGACGCGCGCCAAGCCGACACCATCCTTGAACGCCCAGCCGTTGATTGCGAGCGTGCCGGACACCTTCTCGCCATTGGACGGCGCATCCAGCCACGCCATCGCCGGCGTCACGCACGGCCCCTCTGCGCGCTGCACCGGCAGCCGGAACAGCAGGAAGCGCTGGAAACCATGATCACTGCTGACCACGCGTGGCGCAGGCATCGGCCCCACCTGATTGCAGATGGCGTGATAGCGCTCCAGCAGTTCGCGATAGCGCTGGTCGCTGGGTGACAGCACCAGCAGCATCGGCACCGTGCGCTCGCCCTCATGCAGCAGGCCCCACTGCGCCAGCTGCGCGGTGCGGCCATGCTTGTCATTGAGCGGATGCGGCAGTACCTCGATGTTGCCATTGCCCAGCTGGAAACCCAGCTCGGCGCCAACCTTGAAGTTGCCGGCCAGCACGCGCGTTCCTTCCGGCATCTGCCGCAGCTCTTCATGGACCGCAACTGCCAGTGGCTGCCAGCCGGCGAAATTGCGCGGATAGTACTTGCTGCCGGCCATCTGCTCGCGCAGTGCCGGCGTGGATGCCATCAGGTAGTAGCCGAAGGCCAGCACCATGCCCGCGCCGGCCAGCCACCAGCCGGTGCGGCGCAGCCAGCGCGGCCAGCCGTTGAGCACCACCGGCACCGCCACCAGCAATGCGAGGTAGCCCGGCAGCGGCCAGTGGAAGCTGATCCGCTCGACGTCAGTGAAGAAGCCGAGCACGAAAATGCCCAGCGTGGATACGCCGCCCACCAGGCCGAAATAGCGCCACTGCACGCGCGCACCGCCACCGCTCCGGGTTCCTGCCAGCGCCACCTTCCACATCGCCATGCACAGGATCGGCGTGACCAGCATCGGCTGGATCACCAGGAACCACAGCCCGCCCCATTCAAACGCCCAGGGATGACGCTCGATCACCTGGAATTTCAGGCCGGCATCGTGGTTGTCCGCATTCCACGCCAGCAGTGGCAGCCATGCCAGCACGCCCACCGCCAATGCCACCCACACGCGCGGATCGGCCAGCATGCGACGTCCCTGCGGCAATGCCAGCAACGCGATGAAACCGACGCCGATGACACCGATGAAACGGTAGTGGCTGAGTGCACCGATCAGCAGGCCCAGCGCCAGCTTCATCGCCGAGGAGGCATCCACGTTGTGCAGCAGGCGCGCACCGGCGTGCAGGCAGATCACTGCCGCCAACGCCATCGGCACGTCCGGTACCGCCAGCAGGCCCAGCGTCGCCGACAACGGCATCAACAGCGTGAGGCTGCCCGCCTGCCAACCGGCCACATTGCCGAACCAGCGCGTGGCCGTGCGCACCACCAGCAGCGGCAGCAGCGCACCGATGGCCAGGAACGGCAGGCGCAGCGCGAGCACGTGATGCCCGCCGATCTCCACGCCCAGGCGGGCCAGCCAGGCGGTCAGCCCGGGCAGATCCGAATAGGCCGCGGCCAGATGCTGGCCTTCCTGCCAATAGAACGCTTCGTCGACGAACAGCGGCAGGCGCGCGGCAACGATCAGCTTGGCCGCTGTGACCAGCGTCCATAACCAGAGAAATATCGTCCGTGCGCGCTGTTCGCCTTGCATTGCTCTATGGATAATCGAGTGGATTCCAGATCTGAGACGATCATGCCAGCTTCGTCCCCCAATCCCAGCATGCTAACCGATCAATTGCGTCAGGCCCTGCGGGAGGCACAGGATCAGGTGAACGCACTGGTACTGGGCAAGGTGCCGGAAGTCAGGCTGGCGTTCGTTGCATTGCTGTCCGGCGGCCACCTGCTGATCGAAGATCTGCCCGGCCTGGGCAAGACCACGCTGGCGCATGCGCTGGCCAGCAGCCTCGGCCTCAGCTTCCAGCGCGTGCAGTTCACCTCCGACCTGTTGCCGGCCGATGTGCTGGGCGTGTCGGTGTATGAAGCCGGCAGCCGCCAGTTCCAGTTCCACCCAGGCCCGGTGTTCACCCACGTACTGCTGGCCGACGAGATCAACCGTGCACCACCACGCACGCAGAGCGCGTTGCTGGAAGCGATGGCCGAACAACAGGTCACCCTGGACGGACAGACGCATCCGCTGCCCGACCCGTTCTTCGTGATCGCCACGCAGAACCCGGTGGACCTGTCCGGCACCTTCCCGCTGCCGGATTCGCAGCTGGATCGTTTCCTGCTGCGGCTGGCGATGGGCTACCCCAGTGCCCAGGCCGAACGCGAACTGCTGCGTGGCAGCGACCGCCGCGACCTGATCGCGCGCGCCGTACCGAAACTGGATGACACCCAGGTGCGCGCGCTGCGCGACGCGGTGAACCAGGTGCATGCCAGCGACGCGCTGATCGACTATGTGCAGGCCCTGCTGACCCGCAGCCGCCAGCACGCCGGCGTGCGCGTCGGCCTGTCACCACGCGCCGGCCTGGCATTGCTGCGTGCGGCCAGGGCACATGCCCTGCTGCTGGGTCGCGGGCATGTCGTGCCCGAGGACGTGCAGACGCTGTTCGTCGCAGTGGCTGGTCACCGGCTGGTGGCGGAAGCCGAATCCAGTTCGGGACCGGCACTGGCGCGCGCGATCCTGCAGACCGTCGCGGTGGATTGAGCGTGGCCACACGCTGGGCACGCATGCAGCTGCTGGCACGGCCACGCAGGCCCGAAGCCTTGCCGAAGCGGCTGGACCGCCATCGCATCTATGTGCTGCCCACCCGCTTCGGCCTGTTCGTTGCCACCCTGCTGGTGGCCATGCTGCTGGGCGCGCTGAACTACAACAACAATCCGGCGCTGCTGCTGGCCCTGCTGCTTGCCGCAGCGGCCATCGCCAGTGCCATTGCCGCGCATCTCCAGTTGTCCGGCGTGCAGATCGATGCGATCTCGGCCGAGCCGGTACCGGCCGGGCAACCGTTGCGCCTGCGCGTAGACCTCTCACTGCGTGATCCGCGTGCGCGGCACGGCCTTCATCTGCAGCTGGGTGACAGCAACGCCTGGACCTCGCTGCCTGCGCACGGCCGTGGCGAAGTGGAACTGGACGTTCCCAGCGAACGCCGTGGCTGGCTGGAACTGCCGCGTATCCGCCTGTCCACCACCCAGCCGCTGGGCCTGGTGCGGGCATGGTCGTGGGTGTGGCCGGAACAGCCGCTGCTGGTCTACCCGCTGGCCGAGGCCGTGGCGCCTGCACTGCCGGAGAGCGGCAGCGATCCGCTGCATACCCGTGCCCATGCCAGCGGCGAGGAGCTGCATCAGCTGCGCCCCTACCGGGCGGGCGATGCGCCGCGCAGCATTTCCTGGAAGCACTCGGCACGCCGCGACAGCCTGCTGGTGCGCGAGTACGAAAAGCCGGTCGGCATCGAAGTGATCCTCGACTGGCGCTCATTGGCGCCGCTGGGCCATGAAGCACGCATCGCTCGATTGGCGCGCTGGGTGGATGTGGCCGAGCGCGAGGGCCGCCGCTACACCCTGCTGCTGCCTGCGCATCCACCGTTCGGGCCCGGCCAGGGCGCCAGCCATCATCACTTGTGCCTGCGCGCGCTGGCGCTGATGCCGCATGACTGAGACCCCGGCCCTGCTCGACCGCAATGCCCGCAACTGGACCCTGGCCAGCGCGGCGCTGGCACTGTTGCCGTTGCTGCTGCAGCTGCCACCACTGCTGGCGGGCGTGATCGCGCTGGCGGCGATCATCACTGCCGCCCTGTCGTGGCGGACAGTGTTGCCGATGCCGGTACGCCTGCTGCTGGTGCTGGGCATGCTCGGCGCCATCGTCTGGCAGATGGGCGTGGTGCGCCCAGGACGCGATACCGGTTGCGCGCTGCTGGCCGCGATGCTGGCGATCAAGTCCAGCGAGCTGCGCAGCCTGCGTGATGCCCGCAGCCTGCTCGGCTTCGCGCTGTTCTCGCCCTTTGCAGCATTCCTGCTCGACCAGGGGCCGCTGACAACAGCGCTGGCCACGCTGGCCGGGGGCAGCGCACTGATCGCACTGCAACGCCTGGCGCAGGATGAAGGCCATGCTGGCCGCCAGCCACTGCGTGGACAGCTGCGTGGTGTCGGCCGCCTGCTGGCGATCGGCCTGCCGCTGGCACTGGCCTGCTTCTGGCTCTTCCCCCGACTGGCCACGCCACTGTGGGGTATTCCCGAACGCGCCGTGGGTACACCGGGGCTGTCCGACAGCATGGAACCCGGCCAGTGGCTGGACCTGATGGCCGACGACACCCCGGCGCTGCGCGTGCAGTTCTTCGGCGCTCCGCCCGAGCCGGCGCAGCGCTACTGGCGCGGCCCTGTACTGACCGCCTTCGATGGACGGCGCTGGACACGCGACCGTGCCAGCGCGCGGCGACCTGCTGCAGTGGTTGCAGCGGGTACACAGGGCTGGGACTACCAGATCGATTACGAGCCCACCGACCGCCGCCAGCTGGTGGCGCTGGACCTGCCCAGCCGCGCACCTGCGGGCAGCGTGCTGGATGCGGACATGAGCCTGAGCAGCGAACGCCCGCTGGCCTCGCTCAGCCGCTGGCGGTTGCATTCGGCCCCGCCACTGCGCTTCGACAGCACGCTGTCGCCCTATCTGCGCCGCGCGACGTTGCAGCTGCCGGCCGGCTTCAACCCGCGCACCGCCACGCTGGCGCAGCAATGGCGGCAGGACGCTGGCAGCGACGACGAGGCCATCGTGCGCCGCGCGCTGCAGTGGATCACCACCGATTTCTCGTACACGCTGGATACCCCTGCGGCAGGGCGCGACCCGATCGACGAGTTCCTGTTCGGCTACAAGGCCGGCTTCTGTGAACACTTCAGCTCGGCCTTCGTGGTGCTGATGCGCAACGCCGGCGTCCCGGCGCGGGTGGTGACCGGTTTCGCTGGTGGCACCCGCAACCGCATCGGCGACTACTGGGTGGTGCGGCGGATGGATGCCCACGCCTGGGCCGAGGTATGGCTGCCGCAGCGCGGCTGGGTCAGGGTTGACCCGACCGCAGCCGTGGCACCGGAACGCATCCTGGACACCCTGGATGACCGCCTGCAGGCCGGCACGGACACACCACTGCAGCAGCGTTGGCTGCAGCTGGGCCAGATGGGCGACTGGCTGCGCCGCGGCTGGAACGATCTGGTGCTGTCCTTCGATGCGCGCCGCCAGCAGCAGCTGCTCAAGCCGTTCGGGCTGGACGATCTGGGCCCCGGGCAGCTGGTCGCTGGCTTCGTGGTAGCCGCACTGCTGGCGCTGGCGTGGATGGCCTGGCTGCTGGCCCGTGGCGAGCGCGAACGCGAGCCGCTGCTGCGCGCCTGGCACCGGCTCGGACGGCGCTACGCCCGCCTCGGCCTGGCCCGTGAACCGCACGAAACCGCACAGGACTGGGCACAGCGGGTACACCGGCAGCGCCCCGACCCGGCCCTGCTCGCACTCAGCCAGCGTTTCGCCGACGCGCGCTACGCTGGAACTTGCACCGACCTCGCTTCATTATTGCGGGACCTGCGCAGGCATCGCCCGACTTCCGGAGCCTCCCCATGAACACCAAGTTCCTTCTCACCGCTGTGGCCACGCTGGCCCTGTCGGCCTGCGCCACGGCCCCCAAGCCGCTGCAGGGACAGTTCAGCCTGGTCTCCCCTCGCGACTCGGTCGCTACCCAGCAGGTCGGCACGCCGGTCCGTTGGGGCGGTCGCATCATCGAAACCAAGCCCGGCCAGGGCGAGACCTGCTTCCAGATCATCTCGCGCCCGCTCAATGGCAGTGGCCGCCCGAACACCACCTCGTCCGACGCCAGCGACGGCCGCTTCATTGCCTGCCGTGCCGGCTTCTACGACCCGGCGGTGTTCGAAGCCGGTCGTGACGTGACCTTCATCGGCAAGATCGACGGCTACCAGAACACCCGCATCGGCGAGTACGACTACCGCCTGCCGAAGCTGTCGGCCGATGTGATCTACCTGTGGCCGGAACAGCGCCAGGTCGATGTGGTGCCCTACCCCTATGGCCCGTGGGGCCCGGGCCCGTATGGCCCGTACTGGGGCGGCTATGGTCGCTGGGGCTGGTGGTGATCGTCACCACACACGCATGACGGAAAAGGCCGCCCTCGGGCGGCCTTTTTCATCCACGCATGGCGCGGATACCGGGCGCTCAACGTCCCGGGGTACCGAAGTGCCCCAGCGACGCACCGGCCAGCAGGTGCATGTGGATATGGAATACGGTCTGGCCGGCATCCTCGCGGCAATTCATCACGATGCGGTAGCCGTCCTGTGCGAAGCCTTCGCGGCGCGCGTACTCGGCGGCAGCCAGCGCCAGCTTCCCGATCAGGTGCGCCTGCGACGGCTGCAGGTCATCCAGGGTCGGAATGATCTCGTTCTTCGGAATGAACAGCACGTGCACCGGCGCCTGCGGTGCGATGTCCTTGAAGCCCAGCACCTCGTCATCCTCGTAGACGATGGTGGCCGGGATCTCGCGACGGATGATCTTGCTGAAGAGGGTTTCGTTGCTCATGGTCGGCCTCGGCGGGGATGTCTCCCGCATTGTAGGCCGCTCACGCCCGGCCATGCCGGCCGTTGCTCAATCGCGGAATTCGCTGCGCGTCCCGAACGCGTGCGACAGCGTGCCACGATCGACGTATTCCAGTTCGCCGCCCAGCGGCAGGCCCTGCGCCAGACGGCTGGGCTGCACCTTGCGTGCACGCGCCAGCTGCGCCAGGTAATGCGCGGTGGCCTCGCCCTCGACAGTGGCGCTGGTGGCGATGATCAGCTCCTGCACCTCGCCTTCGGCCAGCCGTCGCTCCAGCTGCTCCAGGCCCAGCTCGCGCGGGCCGATGCCATCAAGCGGTGATAGACGGCCCTGCAGCACGAAGTAGACACCGCGGAAGCCGGTGGCGTTTTCGATGGCCAGGCGGTCGGCCGGCGATTCGACCACACACAGCTGGCTGCGCTCGCGGCTGCTGTTGGCACAGGTCGGGCACAGCTCGGTTTCGCTGAAATCGCGGCACTGCGCGCAGTGGCCGATGCGTTCCACCGCCAGCGCCAGGGTTTCGGCCAGGCGCTGGCCACCTTCGCGCTCACGCTCGAGCAGGTGGTAGGCCATGCGCTGCGCAGTCTTCTGGCCTACGCCCGGCAGCACCCGCAACGCGTCGATCAATTGTTCAAGCAGGGGTGCGGACACGGCGACAGGCTTTCATTGCGTCGAGCAGGCTCGACGGCTACAGGGTCCGTGGCACCCGGTTACACGGGTGCCACGCTGAAAATCAGAACGGCAGCTTCATGCCCGGCGGCAGCTGCATGCCAGCGGTGGCCGACCCCATCTTCGACTTCGACTCGGCATCGATCTTGTTCGAGGCATCGTTGAAGGCGGCGGCGATCAGGTCTTCCAGCATCTCCGGGTCGCTGGCCAGCGACGGATCGATGCGCACCTTGCGGCATTCCTTGGCACCGGTCAGGGTCACGCTGACCATGCCGCCACCGGCGCTGCCGGTCACTTCGATCCTGGCGATTTCTTCCTGGGCCTTCTGCAGGTTTTCCTGCATCTTCTGGGCCTGCTGCATCAGTTGGGCGATGTTGCCGCGCATAGTCTCTACTCGTCAAAAGAACGGATGGAATCGGAAACAACCCGGGCGCCGTGCTGTTGGATCAGCACCTGCACTTCCGGATCGTCCATGAAAACAGCCTCTGCCACCTGCTGCCGCTCACTACGCTGGCGGTCGGCACGCTGATGCAGGGTCTCGGCCGGAACGTGCTCGATTTCCACGGTCTCGACCACGATCTTCGGCGCCTGGCCAAGGGCTTTCTCCAGCATCTCGCCCAAGGCCGCCAGCGCACGCTCCGAGCGCAGGTACTCAAATCCGGGCGAAAGGCCCAATTTCAAGGTCCCGTGCTGGCAACTGATGAAGGCAGCGTTGGCCGCCAGCTGCCGCGACGGGCCGCTCAGGCCACTGTTGGCCACCAGGTCGAGCCAGTCCTCGGCCGTGGCCAGCTCGCTGACGCCTTCCTGCGGCACGGCATCACGTGCCGGGGCCGACTCTGTTGGCGCGATGGCAATGCCTTCAGTGCGGAACGGGCGCTCGGACGGCGCAGGCTCGCCGGGAGCCGCGACGGGAGCCGGCGGTTCATGCCAGGGCGCCACCATTGCGGCGTCCGGCCCAGCCATCTCGGCCGCCAGCGCCTCGTCACGCGCCTCGGCTTCGTCGGTGGCCCACGGCGGCAGGTCGTCGCCCGCTTCTGCTTCAACAGACGGAGGCGCCACGGCTTCGGCCTTCACCGGCGGCGGTGACACCGGCTCCTCCACCGGAACGGGCTTGGGCTCCGGCGTCGGCTCAGGGTCGGGTTGCGGGACCGGCTCCGGTTCGGGTTCAGGTTCGCGCGGCGCGGCCTGCACCGGAGCGGCAACCTGCGCTGCCACGGTCGGGCTTGCCGAAGCGGCGGCAGTCGCCGGCGCCGCTTCATGGGTACCCGCACCGCTGCCGCCCCCGGCAGCATTGCCGCCCGGCGCATTGCCTGCACCGTCCACCGACTTCGGCACTGGCGGTACTGCCGCAGCCGGACGGAACGCCAGCATGCGCAGCACGGCCATTTCAAAGCCCGCGCGCGGACTCGGCGCCAACGGCAGATCGCGGCGGCCATTCAAGGCCATCTGGTACCAGAGCTGCACCACTTCCGGGCGCAGGCGTTCGGCGAACACCGTCGCGTCCAGGCCTTCAGCGGCCGCTGCGGCACCCGGTACCAGCTGCTGCACCTGGATGCGATGCAGGCCTTCGGCCAATGCTTCCAGCACGCCACTCCAGTCGGGCGAGAATTCGGCCAGCGCGGCCACCACCTGCAGCAGGCGCGGACCATCGCCCTCGGCCAGCGCATCGAGCATCGCTGCCACCTGGGTGCGGTCGACCGTGCCCAGCATGGTGCGCACCACGTCCTCGCGCAGCGCGCCGCCGGCGTAGGCGATCGCCTGGTCCAGCAGCGACAGGCCGTCGCGCAGGCTACCGTCAGCGGCCTTGGCCAGCTGTACGATGGCACTGCCGTCGGCCTCGATCTCTTCTGCCGCCAGGATGCGCGTCATCTGGCCCTGGATCTGATCCTCGTCCAGGCGCTTGAGGTTGAATTGCAGGCAGCGGCTCAGCACGGTGACCGGCAGCTTCTGCGGGTCGGTGGTGGCCAGCAGGAACTTCACGTGCTCCGGCGGTTCTTCCAGCGTCTTCAGCAGCGCGTTGAACGCCGCCTTGGACAGCATGTGCACTTCGTCGATCAGGTAGACCTTGTACTTGCCACGCGAGGGCATGTACTGCGCGTTCTCGATCACTTCACGCACGTCATCCACACCGGTGTTGGACGCGGCGTCGATTTCCAGCAGGTCGATGTAACGGCCGGCGTCGATGTCCAGGCAGGCCGCGCACTGGCCGCACGGGTCGGCGCTGGTGCCCTGCTCGCAGTTCAGCGACTTGGCGAAGATGCGCGCGATGGTGGTCTTGCCCACGCCGCGGGTACCGGTGAACAGGAAAGCGTGGTGGACCCGGCCGCTGTCCAGCGCGTTGCTGAGCGCACGGACCACGTGTTCCTGGCCCACCAGCTCGGCAAAACGCTTCGGACGCCACTTGCGGGCAAGGACGAGGTAGGACATCAGGCCACCGTTTTCCATCGGATGTTCCATTGTGCCATGCCTGTCCAGCCCCCTCGCCTCCGGCACGTCCTTCGCAGGTTCCTGGCTGGGGTGCTTGTGAAGTGCCGCGCAGCCCGCTAGAATCTGCGCCCCTGCTGAGGCGTTTGCCGATGGCAGGGATCCGGAGAGGTGTCCGAGTGGTTGAAGGAGCACGCCTGGAAAGTGTGTAAGCGTCTAAACCGCGCTTCGGGGGTTCGAATCCCCCTCTCTCCGCCAAGTTACGAACTAAGCCCCTGATTTCAGGGGCTTTTTTCTTGGGTTCGTATGTGGCCCCATACCCCGACCCATACTTCGTCAATCCGTTGATTCCTGGCCTATCAGCAGCGCGCCCTGCGCGTTGGGACGGCAATCCAGATAGTCAGCAAGAGCGCTGCACTTGGAGAAGCGAGAGTGCACGCAAGCAGTTTCAGATGACCGACCTGCGTGCATCGCGAAGCACGCCGCTCCCTCGCCACCGCCTCTGACAGCCGTAACGAAATGAGGTGCCGCATGCGCAAGGTCCTGAGCGCGCGTAGCAGCATGAGCGCCCAGGCAAGCGACCAACACCAAGAGCTGCTGCGCGCTGCGCGTCAGCGGCCCGTAGAAGCGGTTGAGAGGCAGTTGAGCGGATGGGAGGGCGCAGGCGGTCCAGCGCCGTGCGTACCCCGGCGTGCGCACTCGTCTCCCCGCCACGCCTGCGCACTTCATAGGGTGCTTTTTCTGCACCACCTGCACAAAGGCCAGGAGCAGGCCCAGCAAGGCTATGGATGACGTTGAGGGGCATCCAACTACCTGCGAAACCCTGCACTAAAGGGGGTATCTGGCAGGGGCATCAGCCACCAAGTGGGAGCCAAATTCGCAGACACCAGGAAGAAGCGAAAACAAGGCGTCCAACAGTGTCCAAGAAGAAAACTCCCACTACTGACAGTGTTTCAGGAAGGCTATGAATTGAGGGTCTGAAACAGAAAACGTGTGGCGAGCATCGCACTGCCAGTTTTGCCAACAGGTTCCTTGGAGTTCCTTGTGGCACAGCGCTTTCCAGCCACCTCTGCCTTCTGATTGACACCCCCAATCCAGCAACAGTTTCCAACATTGATGTTTTTCGGTGTTACAAGTGTGGCAGGTGTTACGGCAGTCAAATATGCAACTATAATCAAATGGTTACGCTATTCTCACCGAACGCGGCCACGGTGTAACACAGGTGTTACCGGTGTTACAGCCTACCCACCGCGACGCCAGCTCGAAGACTTGCCCGCCCGCCCCTGGCGCCGACTTCGGTCGTCACGCCGACGGGGACTGTGATATGAAGGCAATGCCTTGCTGGAAGGCTCTTTCAGGGATTGGAAGGATGGAATGGCTTGAGAGAATTGCGTGCCGCGCGTCGGCCCGCCGAAAGGGCATGAGAACGTATTTCGGCAAGCTGAGCGTCGTCGGCGCCTGGCTCTGCTGGCTGATGTTGGTTGGCTTGGCACTGCCGCTAATCGCAACTGCTCAGACGGTCACTTACATCCACACCGACGCCCTTGGCTCGGTCGTTGCCGAAACCGATGAAAGCGGCAACGTGATCAAACGGTACGACTATGAGCCCTACGGGGGTGTCGTGGACGGACCGGTTACGGATGGGCCTGGCTACACGGGGCATGTGAGCGATGCTGCCACGGGGCTGAGCTACATGCAGCAGCGCTACTACGATCCCCAACTAGGGCTCTTTCTCTCTGTAGATCCCGTCTCACCAAACGACAAACCGGGCTCCGCCTTCAACCGCTATCGATACGCTGCGGGCAATCCCTACAGATTCGTCGATCCTGATGGCCGCCAGGAACGGGCGGCGGAGAGACATGCCGACTCGGTAGCGAGCTCACCCTCTGCATATGATACGTTCGGCCCCGCAGCACTTGCGGTAACAACAGCGATTGTGCGCGCGACGCCAGTTGTTGGGCCTGCTGCTGCATCGGCAATGTCTGGCTCCATTAATTCGGCGCAACCACTGGCCCTGCCAGCACCAGCACCTGCAGCGCCCACTGCGCCAACTCCTGCCGCTGCCCCGGCGACACCTTCTGGCCCGAGCTATGTCGTCTCGTCGAACGGAACAGCATTTCCGGTACCCACAGGGGCGAGCGGACCAACTCCGGTCATCAACCCCGCAGGAAAACAGACCGGTGTCGCATTTACTGGGGGTGCCGGAGGCAGTAATGGGCAAGTCGCCACCATGCGGATGATGGACCCAACCCCTCCCAGGGGAAACAGTCCTGGATATCCAGCTGGCTATATCAAGTACGAGAATGCTGGAAAGCAAGGCGTAGATCCGCTCTCCGGGAAAACGCTACCTAATTCGAAGTCTCACTTCCCAGTCAGATAGGCCTGAACATGATCGAGCACCAGGCGGAAGCTCTCCGGCCATTGATCGGAAAAAATGTGACACTGGGGATTGAAGATGGCATGGCCACGATAGGTACGCACGATGGCTGGGAGCTGCATATCTACAACTCTTTCAGCCTCCTTAGCGATGGCATTGCGGAGAATCCTCCGCGCTCAACGCTGAGCTTGGTGCTGGAGGATTGCCGGTTCGATCACGAGACAATGGTTGCGCAGTTTTCTAGAGGGGTCACACTCACAGTCGACTTAAGTGAAGATGGCTACTCTGGCCCAGAGGCGATGCAGTTGAATAGTCCAGATGGAACTATCGTGATCTGGAACTAAGTTCGATGCAGCCGCCGCTACTCGCACTGGGATCACCCCCCAAGGGCGACAGGTATTGACCTTCTCCCTGTCGCCCCTGTTTCGAATGAAGCAGTAGCTTGACCTCGCCCCTGCAGGGGTAGGCATTTAGTTCGTTGAACGTTCTATTTCGAAGGGGGCAAAAGTGATGACCTCCTCACCGATCCATTCGTTGACCATGGCCATGCGCGATTGCAGGGGAGCCAGTTCCATCGACGCCCACACGGTGGCCGCATCCCGAATCGAGCCGAATCCGCCCGCATTCTGCGGGACGATACCCAGCAGCTGCGGTGGGATGCGCAGCGCGGCCAGGATGTCATCACGGGTCACACGCTTGATGCCGGTGAACTCATCCTTGGCCGCCACTTCGCTGATCGGGATCAGCTGCAACCCGTCCTTCTTGCCGTTGGGCGAATGCACGAACAAGTTGCGGAAATTGCCCGGCCCACGCGAGTCTCGCAGCGCCTGCCGCAGGGCGTCCACATCCATGCCCTCCGGCTGCGGGTCGGTCATGTAGAGGATGAACCCGGCGTGCGAGCCGTTGGTGTAGTACCTACGGCGGAACAACGTGGCCGATTCATTGAGCAGCGCCGACTGCACGACTGCCAACCACTCCGGCAACCCGTAGATTTCCTGATCGGTATCGGCCTCGCGCAGCTGGTGCACCGAGCCAGGTGCAAGTTCATGCTCGGCCCGCCCAGCTCGCACCTGGAAGAACACACTTGGATCCACGCCACGGCGTATGTACTGCGCCATCAGCGGGTGCAGCTGCAACAGCCGCCCGGAGTGCGAGAGTTGCCGCCCCAGGTAGGCCATGCCGAACACCAGGTAATCCAAGGCCAGCTGCGAGAACGCGGTGCGGTCCAGCAAGCGATGCGGCATGAAGGTGCGCACTAGCATGTTGCGCTTGAAGATCAGGCCACTGTGCAGGAACGGATTGGAGCGCGTGGTGCGCGACAGGCCACTGAGGGTGATCGGTGGTTCGTAATGGCGACCGTTGCTCTACCGCCCCACCGATGCCAGCGCCTGCCTGTCGATTTTCGACAGCAACGTACCCACCTACTTCGCGCCCGAAGAGCGCAGTGACTTTGAACGCTTCCTGCGCGAACAGGCCACGGACTGTGCATTCCAGGTCATCGAGCGCGATGGCAGCATCGTGGCCTGTGGCGGCCTGTCGCGACGCGGCGACGGCAGTGCCGGTTTCTGCTGGGGGATGGTCCAGCGCGCGCTGCACCGGCATGGACTGGGCCGCGAACTGGCACTGGCACGCCTGCGCCAGGCTGAAGCGGATCCCTCGATCAAGCGCATCGCCCTCAGTACCAGCCAGCACACCCAGGGCTTCTATGCCGGGCTGGGCTTCCAGGTGACGCGGATCGTGCCCGATGGCCACGGCGCCGGGATCGACGCCGTGGAAATGGAGCGGGAGCTCTAGCGCTCCCGCCCCGGCCCCATCCACGCAGTGCGTGGATCTACCGCTGGCCCGCTCCCCTCAGAAGCCTACGCGCAGGTTGATCTGCCCGCCAACATCACGGCGGCCATCGCCGTGCTGGCCCTGCACGAACATCGACAGCTGGCTGTTGCGGCCGAGCCCAACCGCCACGCCCACCTGACTGACCAGCGCATTGCGTGCCATCACCGCGCTGTAGACGTCGAACGCGTTGCCACCGACGGCGAAGCGGTTGCGGCTGGCCACATCGGTGTCACCCGAGGCGTGCTGCCAGCCGAGGCCGACCGTCAGCTGTGCCGGGAAGCGCTCGCCGCTGCCCACATCCCAACGTCCACGCACGCCCACGGTGCTGACATTGAGCGTGTCCTTGCCGCCTTCCAGCTCCAGTGCAGCAGTGCCACCCTGCTCTACTGCGCGATCGCTGTCGACCCAGTGCTTGGTGAACTGCACGTACGGCTGCAGCTGGGTCCTGCCATGTGTCCAGGTCCAGCTGCCCTCCACCTGCGCGATGGTCACGTCCGAGTCCTGGCGGCTGTACAAGGTCTGGCCCAGCAGCGGCACCTCACGCGTGGTGCGCGTACGGTAGTCGCCGCGCGATACGCTGCCCCCCACCGCGAAGCCGTTGTTCCACTGGCCCTGTGCATACAGGCCGAATGTGTTGCCACGCAGGCGGGCCCGCGAACTGCGATCGTACAGGCGCGTATCCAGCCGCTCGTTGCCTGCGGCCGCACCCAGCACCACGTGCTCGCCCAGCTGCCAGTCCACGCCCGCCATCAGCGCATTGCGGTTGGAGCGGATGTCATCTCCGTTGCCGTCACCGTCCTGGCGGAACACCTTGCCACTGCCGGCCAGCCACGCCGAAGCACGCTCACCACGCACGGTCGGCAGCTCACTGCCCAGGCGCTGGCGGATACCCTCTTCCAGGTAATTGTCGTACAGCAGCACCGCGCGGCTGGCCGCATGCACTTCACCGGACAGCTGGTCGAAGGCAGCGCGCGCGGTACCCGCGTCATACATCAGCAGCGTGTTGTACAGGCCCAGTGCCGAACCACTCTGCGGCAGGCTGTCCAGCGCTGCGGCGGTGTTGTACTGGTTGCGCGTCTTCGCCGCCGTGGTGAATGCCGCGGTCTGCGCCACGTCGATCTGCAGGTTGGCCGTGTTCGCGGTGTAGACCGGGGTGATGGTCAGGAAGGCCGACGGCGTGGTGGCCGAGGCGAACTGCCCGCTCACCCCACCGCCCGCGTTGACCACGGTGTACTGCTGGCCCTGCTGGTAGCTGGTGCTCGGCGAGATGGTGTTCACCTGCACGGTGCTCCCAGCCACGTTGGCACTGCCGCCCACCTGCACCGTGTCGCTGCCGGTGGCACCCAGATCGATGCCCAACGTGCTGCCCGGCGACAGGGTCAGGTTGCCCCCCACCGTGATCGTGCCGGTGCCATTGCCCGCACCGCTGCCGTTGCCCGGACCATTGCCCGGCGACAGCACGCCGCCGCTGGATACAGTCACGCCACCGCCGGCGCCACCGATGGTGCCGGTGCCGGACAGCGTGGTGCCGCTGCCGATGGTCCACTGGCCGCCGATGTTGCCGGTGACATTCAGGCCACCGCCGGTGACCTGGCCGGTACCGCTGAAGCCACCGCTGTTGCCGCCCAGGTTCAGGCCCCCCGGGCCGGCCTGCACGATGCTGCCACCACCACTGATGGTGCCGCCCAGCGTGGTGGTGCCACCGGTGTTGATGATCAGGCCACCATTGTTGGTGATGTTGCCGGTGACCGAACCGCTGGCCCCGCCGTTGCCGACCTGCACCGTGCCACCTGCATTGATGGTGGTGCCGCCGGTGTAAGTGTTGTTGCCGGTCAGCGTGATGGTGCCGTTGCCGGCCTGGGTCAGGCCACCGCTGCCACTGATGGTGCCGCCAACGGTGGTGTTGCCACCTACGTTGAACACCAGGCTGCCGTTGTTGCTGACGTTGCCGGCGATGGCACCGCTCGCGCCGCCGTTGCCAACCTGCAGCGTGCCACCGGTGTTGATGGTGGTGCCACCGGTATAGGTGTTGTTGCCGCCCAGGATCAACGTGCCGCTGCCGGCCTGGGTCAGGCCACCGCTGCCGCTGATGGCGCCGCCGACGGTGGTGTTGCCACCCACGTTGAACACCAGGCTGCCGTTGTTGGTGACGCTGCCGCCAATCGCACCGGTCGCGCCGCCATTGCCCACCTGCAGGGTGCCACCGGCAGTGATGGTGGTCGGGCCGGTATAGGTGTTGTTGCCGGTCACGGTCAGCGTGCCGCTGCCGGCCTGGGTCAGGCCGCCGCTGCCGCTGATGGTGCCGCCCAGCGTGGTGTTGCCCGCCACGTTGGACACCAGCGTGCCGTTGTTGGTGACGTCGCCCACGATCGAGCCGGTCGCACCGCCGTTGCCAAGCTGCAGCGTGCCACCGGCATTGATGGTGGTACCGCCGGTGTAGGTGTTGGTGCCGGTCAGCACCAGCGACCCACTGCCCGCTTGGGTCAGGCCACCCGTACCGCTGATGGTGCCGCCCAGCGCGGTATTGCCGGCCACGTTGGAAATCAACGCACCATTGTTGGTGATGTCACCGGCAATCGAACCTGTGGCGCCGCCGTTGCCGACCTGCAGCGTGCCACCCGCATTGATGGTGGTGCCGCCGGTGTAGCTGTTGTTGCCGACCAGGGTCAGCACGCCAGCACCGGCCTGGGTCAGCGCGCCAGTGCCACTGATCGCACCGCCGACCGTGGTGTTGCCACCGACATTGAACACCAGGCTGCCGTTGTTGGCGACGTTGCCGGTGATCGCGCCGGTCGCACCGCCATTGCCGACCTGCAGCGTGCCACCGGTATTGATGGTGGTGCCGCCGGTATAGGTGTTGTTGCCGGTCAGGGTCAGCGTGCCGGCACCGGCCTGGGTCAGGCCACCGGCGCCGCTGATGGTGCCGCCCAGCGTGGTGTTGCCGGCCACGTTGGACACCAGCACACCGTTGTTGGTGATGTCACCGACGATCGCACCGGTCGCACCGCCATTGCCGACCTGCAGCGTGCCACCGGCATTGATGGTGGTACCGCCGGTGTAGGTGTTGTTGCCGGTCAACACCAGTGTGCCGCTGCCAGCCTGGGTGAGGCCGCCGCTGCCGCTGACCACGCCGCCCACGGTTGCCGTGGTACCGAGGTTGTAGACCAGGCTGCCATTGTTGGTGATGTCGCCCAGCACCGAACCGGTGCTGCCACCGTTGCCGATCTGCAGCGTGCTACCACCGTTGATGGTGGTGCCACCGGTATAGACGTTGTCGCCGCTCAGGGTCAGCATGCCGGTACCGCTCTGCACCAGACCGCCGGTGCCACTGAGCACACCGCCGAAGGTGGTGCTGCCGTTGTTACCGCCGGTGGTCAGGGTCGCACCGCCCAGCACCACGCCGGATCCGGCTACGCCGGCCAGGCCTCCGATGCTCTGACTGCCACCGGCACTGATATCCAACGTGCCGGCGCCGGCCAGGTTCACCGTGCTGGCACCGGACAGGCTGCCACCGGCCGCCACCGCCAGCGTGCCGCTGTTGATGGTGGTGGTGCCGGTATATGTGCTGGCACCGCCAAGGGTGACCGTTGCTGCGCCATCCTTCAGCAGGCCGCCAGCACCGCTGATCGGGCCGTTCAAGGTCAGCGCGTTGCTGCCGGCCAGGGTCAGCGTGCCGCTGGCCAGCTGCACGGTGTTGGCCAGGGTCAGCGCGGTGGTGCCGTCCAGGCTGGCATTGCCGCCCACGGTCAGCGTGCCGGTTCCCAGTGCACCGTTGTTGCCCAAGGCAAGGCCACCGGCGTTGAGTGCCACGCCGCCACTGAAGGTATTGCTGCCGGTCAGGCCCTGGATCCCAGCGCCGTTCTTCACCAGGCCGCCGGTGCCGGTGATGTCACCAGCGAACGTAGTGTTGCCCACGCCATTGAGTGTCAGCGTGCTGCCACCCAGCGCCACGGTGCTGCCGGCCACGCCTGCCAGCGAGCCGATGGCCTGCGGGCCACCCGCGCTGATGTCAAAGGCGGTACCGGCGTTGGCCAGATTCACCGCACCCGTGGCAGCCAGGCTGCCACCGGCGCCGATCGCCAGCGTACCAGCGTTGATGGTGGTGCCACCGGTGAAGGTATTGGTGCCGGTCAACGTCTGGGTGCCCGAACCTTCCTTGACCAGGCCGCCGGTGCCCGCCACCGAACCACTGAAGGTGCCATTGGTAGCGCCTCCGATCGTAAGCGTGTTCGCGCCCAGATTCACCGTACCGCTGCCGATCAGGGTACCGAACTGCTGCGTACCGCTACCCGCCGACAGATCGAAGGTCGCACCCGAGGCCAGGTTGACGATGCCACTGGCGTGCAGGCTCGCGCCAGCGCCCAGTGCCAACGTACCGGCGTTGATGTTGGTGCCACCGGTATAGGTATTGGTGCCGTTCAAGGTCAGCGTCGCTGCTCCCTCCTTGGTCAGGCTGCCGGTACCACTCAGGTTGCCGTTGAGGGTGAGGTTGTTGCTGCCGAGTACGGTCAATCCGTTGTTGAGGATGAAGTTGTTGGCCAGCGTCACCGCGGAGTTCGAATCGAGCGTAGCCGCGCCTCCAACCGTCACCGCACCGGTGCCCAGCGCAGCGTTGTTGCCGACCACCAGGCCACCGGCGTTGAGCGCCACGCCACCGCTGAAGGTGCTGGCGCCATTGAGCGTCTGCACGCCTGCGCCGTTCTTGATCAGGCCGCCATTGCCGCTGATCGCACCGTTGAAAGTGCTGTCCACGGTACCACCCAGGGTCAGCGTGCTGCCGCCCAGTGCCACCGTGCTGCCGGCCACGCCGGCCAGCGAACCGATGGCCTGGTTGCCCGCCGAGATGTCGAGCGTGCCGGTGCCGGCCAGGTTCACCGCGCCGGTTGCGGCGAGGCTGCCACCGGCACCGATCGCCAGCGTGCCACTGTTGATGGTGGTACCCCCGGTGTAGGTGTTGGCACCGCTCAGGGTTACGGTGGCCGCACCGTCCTTGATCAGCCCGCCCGTGCCGGAAATCACACCGCCCAGTGTCAGCTCCTGGCTGCCGAGCAGGTCGAGATTGGCACCCGAAGCGAGGTTGATGTTGTTGGCCAGGTTGACGCCGGTCGATGCATCCAGTGTCGCGTTGCTTCCGACCGTCAACGCACCGCTGCCGAGCGCAGCGTTGTTGCCGACCACCAGTCCACCGCCGTTGAGTGCAACGCCACCACTGAACAGATTGGCGCCGCCCAGCGTGAGGATGCCGGCGCCATTCTTGACCAGGCCACCGGTGCCGGAAATCGCGCCATCGAAGAGGCTGTTGCCAACACCACCGAGTGTCAGCGTCTGTGCCCCCAGGCTCACCGTCGAGCCGGCCACGCCATTCAACGACCCGATGGTCTGGCTGGCCCCTGCGGTGGAGATATCGAAGCCGGTGCCTGCAGCGCTCAGCGTCACAGCGCCGCTGGCGGCCAGGCTGCCGCCCGGACCAATCGCCAGCGTGCCGGCATTGATGAAGGTCCCGCCGGTGTAGGTATTGGCACCGGTCAGCGTCTCGATACCGGCACCGACCTTGGTCAGGCCACCCGTGCCTGCGATCGAGCCGCTGAAGGTGCCATTGGTGGCGCCACCGACCTCGATCGAGTTGGCACCGAGGTTCACCGTACCGTTGCCGACCAGCGTGCCGAACTGCTGCGTGCCACTGCCGGCAGACAGATCCAGCGTGGCGCCGGTGGCGAGGTTCACGGTACCGCTCGCCGCCAGGCTGGCACCGGCCCCCAGCGCCAGCGTGCCGGCGTTGATGTTGGTGCCACCGGTGTAGGTGTTGATGCCATTCAAGGTCAGCGTCGCGCTGCCATTCTTGGTGAGGCTGCCGGCCCCGGACAGGACGCCGTTGAGCGTCAGTGCATTGGTCCCGAGCACGGTCAGCCCGGCGTTGAGCGCGATGTTGTTGGTCAGCGCTGCCAGGCCGGTGGTATCCAGCGTGGCGGCACCGCCGACGGTCAATGCACCGGTACCCAGCGCCGCGTCATTGCCCAGGACCAGCCCGCCTGCGTTGAGTGTCACGCCGCCGCTAAAGGTGTTGGCGCCGGACAACGTCTGTACGCCCGCACCCACCTTGATCAGACCGCCACCGCCACTGATCACGCCGTCGAACGCGGCATTGCCGGTCGTGCCGAAGGTCAACGAATTGCCGCCCAGTGTCAGCGTGCTTCCGCCCGCACCGTTGAGCGCGCCGATGGTCTGGCTGCTGCCGGCACCGGAGATATCGAAGCCAGCACCTGCGCCCAGCGTGATATCACCCGCTGCGGCAAGACTGCCGCCCATGCCCAGCGCCAGCGTACCGGCGTTGATGGTGGTACCGCCGGAGTAGGTATTGGCACCGGACAGCGTCAGCGTGGTAGCACCATTCTTGATCAGGCTGCCATTGCCGCCGATCACACCCGACAGCGTCAGCGCGTTGCTGCCCGGCAACGTCAGTGCAACGCCCGAGCCCAACGTGACTGCATTGCCCAGTGTCACCGCAGCGCCTGCATCCAGCGTGGTACTGGCATTCACCGCCAGCGTGCCGGAACCGAGTGCGCCGTTCGCGCCGACCACCAGGCCACCGCCGTTCAAGGTCAAGCCACCACCGAAGGTATTGGTGTTGTTGAGCGTCAGCAGGCCTGCACCGTTCTTGATCAGGCTGCCATTGCCGCTAAGCACGCCGCCCAGGGTGAGGTCACTGCCGCCGCCCAGAGTCAGCTGCGTGCCGGCGCCGAAGTTCACCGCGTTGGCAAGGTTCAGTGCCACCGTGTTGTCGAGGCTGACGGTGCCACCCACACCGAGCGCGCCGGTCCCCAGCGCACCGGCGTTGCCCAGCACCAGCCCACCGCCATTGAGCGCCAGGCCACCGCTGAAGGTGTTGGCACCGGACAGCGTCTGGATGCCAGTACCGGTTTTGACCAGCCCGCCAGTGCCGCTGATCACGCCATCAAAGGTGGCGTTGGCATTGCTGCCGAAGGTCAGCGAATTGCCGCCCAGCGTCAGCGCGGTTCCGGCCACGCCGTTCAACGCAGCGATGGTCTGGTTGCCGCCGGCCGCGGAAATGTCAAAGCCCGCGCCGGCATTGCCGAGCGTCACATCGCCGCCCGCCGCCAGGCTGCCACCGGCCCCCAGCGCCAGCGTGCCGTTGTTGATGGTGGTGCCGCCGGCATAGAGGTTGGCACCGCTCAGGGTCAACCGTGCCGCACCGTCCTTGATCAATCCACCGGCGCCGAACACCGGCCCACCCAGCGTCAGGTCGTTGCTGCCCAGCACGGTCAGATTGGCACCTGCGGCCAGGCCGATGCTGTTGCCCAGGTTCAGTGCGGCGCTGGCATCCAGCGACGCGTTGCCACCCACATCCAGTGCGCCGGTGCCCAGTGCGCCGGCATTGCCCAGCCGCAGCACACCGGCATTGAGGCCGACACCACCGGAGAAGGTGTTGGGGCCATTCAAGGTCAGCGTCGAAGCGCCGTTCTTGACCAGTTCGCCGGTTCCGGCGATGACACCGCCCAGCGTTACATTCTCCGTGCCAAGCAGGTTCAGTACCGTGCCTCCGCCCAGATTCACCGCATTGCCCAGGCTGAGCGCCACACTGCTGTCCAGCGTCGCGCTTGCGCCGACATTCAGTGCGCCCGTGCCGAGTGCACCGGCATTGCCCATCAGCAGGCCACCACCGTTGAGCGTCAGCCCACCATTGAAGGTATTTGCGCCGTTGAGGGTCAATAAGCTGGCACCGTTCTTCACCAGGCCACCTGCGCCGGAAACCACGCCGCCCAGAGTAATGGCCTGTGTGCCCGGCAGCGTCAGCAGCGCACCACCGCCGAGCGCGACATCATTGACCAGGCTCAGCGGGGCACTGCCGTCCAGCGAAACACTCCCGCCGACGCTGAGCGCCCCGGTACCCAGCGCACCGTTGTTGCCCAGCAGCAGACTTCCGGCGTTTGCGCTCAGTCCACCACTGAACGTGTTGTTGCCGTTCAACGTCAGCAGCGACGCACCGTTCTTGACCAGGCTGCCGGTGCCGGTGATGTTGCCGGCCAGGGTCAGGTTCTGGCTGCCCGGCAGGGTCAATGCCGCGCCAAGGTTGATCGCATTGCCCAGGTTGAGTGCTGCAGTGGTGTCCAGCGAACCGTTGCCACTGACCGTCAGCGCACCGCTTCCCAGCGCGCCGGCGTTGCCCAGCACCAGGCCGCCGGCCGCAAGATTCAGCCCACCACTGAAGGTGTTGGCGCCGGTCAGCGTCTGCACGCCACTGCCCTGCTTGATCAGGCCACCGGTGCCGCCGATCACGCCGGCGAAGGTCTGGTTGGTGGCATCACCGAAGGTCAGCGTGCTGCTGCCCAACGTCACCGTGCTGCCAGCGATGCCGGACAGTGCGCCGATGGTCTGGTTGCCCCCCAGCGAGATATCCAGTGTGCTGCCCGCGCCGGCCAGGCTGACCGCGCCGGTCGCCGCCAGGCTGCCACCACTGGTCAATGACACCGTTCCGGCATTCACCGCCAGCCCACCGGTGAACGTGTTCGCGCCGCCCAGCGTCAGCGTGGCAGCGCCGTTCTTGACCAGGCTGCCGGCCCCGCCAATGACACCCCCCAGCGTCAGCGCGTTCGAGCCCAGCACATTGAGCGAACCACTGGCGCCCAGTGTGATGCCATTGCCCACGGTAAGCCCGGTGCTGGCGTCGAGCGATACCGCACCGCCGACGTTCAGTGCCCCTGCTCCCAGTGCACCGCCGTTGCCCAGCACCAGGCTGCCCGCATTGAGCGCCAGACCACCGCCGAACGTATTGGCGCCGTTGAGGGTCAGTGACGATGCACCATCCTTGATCAAGCCGCCGGCGCCACCGATCACCCCGTTGAACGTGAGCGCCTGCCCGCCAAGCAGATTCAGGCTGGCGCCGGCACCGAGGTCGACGGCATTGGTCAACGCCAACCCGGTCGTGCCATCCAGCGTGGCATTGCCGCCGATAGACAGCGTGCCGCTGCCCAACGCGGCGTTGTTGCCCAGCAGCAGGCCACCGCCGTTGAGCGCGACGCCGCCGCTGAGGTTATTGACACCGGACAGGGTCTGTACGCCGGAACCCAGCTTGATCAGACCACCGGTGCCTGCGGCGAACGTGCCGGCATAACTGGTATCGCCCACTCCACCGAGGGTCAGCGTGTGGCTGCCGAGATTGACCGAACCGCCGAGGCCGGCCAGCGAGCCGATGGTCTGGTTGGTCGCCGCTGAAAGATCCAGGCTGGTACCAACGCCCAGCGTGATCGCACCGGTGGGCGACAGGCTGCCACCCGCGCCCAGCGCCAATGCGCCGCCAGCCAGGTTGAAGCTGCCGGTCAGCGAATTGGCGCCATTCAAGGTCAGCGTGCCGGCACCGTTCTTGGTCACGTTGCCGGCACCGGAAATCGAGCCACTCAATGTCAGCGCATTGCTGCCCAGCAGGTTCAGCGAGCCCCCGCCATTGACCACCAGGTTGTTGCCCAGGTTGAAGCCCGCCGTCGTATCCAGCGAGGCGCTGCCACCAACGGTCAGGTTGCCGCTACCGAGCGCACCGGCATTGCCCAGCACCAGGCCACCGGCATTGAGGTTGACGCCGCCACTGAACAGGTTTGCACCGCCCAGTGTCACCACACCGGTATTAGTGACGGTGAGGCTACCCCCACCGGACAACACGCCCCCCAGACTGAAGGGGTTGCTGCCACCGAGGGATAGCCCAAGGCCGCTGCCGAGGGAGAAATTGTTGGCGAGGGTCAGCCCCGCCGTGCTCGCCGCGATGCTGCCGCCGGCACTGGTGATTGTGCCCAAGCCGAACGCGCCTGGATCATTGAAGTTGGCCAGACCGCCATTGAGGGTCACCGCACCGGTACCCGACCACGGTCCCTGCAGGTTCCAGGTGCCGCTGTTGACGGTCAGCTTCTGGAAGCCGATGTAGTTGGTCCAGCCGATGCTCGATAGCGGGCCGTTGTTGCTTGCGTTGTCCTGCAGTACAAGCATATTGCTGGCGGCACCAGTACCGGCGCCTGCGTTGACAGTGCCCGCCGCTGCAACCTTGACCCCGGTTACGCCCGTGAGCACGCCGGCCCCGATAAGACTGCCACCGGCGGAGACCGTGGATCCGGCCACGGCGGTAAAGGTATTACCACCGGTCGAATCGCCCAGGTGCACGCTGCCGTTGACCGTTCCCGCATTGAGGAAGGTATTGCCCGACGAAGAGCCCAATCCCACCCGCCCGGTGATGCTGCCAGTATTCGTCACATTGGCGGCTGCCCCGCCATAGGTCACCACCGAAGTCGCATCAACGACATTGCCAAGGCCGATCAGTGACACGCCAATCGTGCCATTGTTGGTAATGGTGGTGACCTGGCCGGGAGAGCCACCGCCCCCATTCTGCGCCACGATGGCCTGGCCGCCGAAACCCAGCAAGGTAGCGATATTGAATACACCGTTGATCGTGCCGCCACTGTTGTTGTTGACAGTGATCGCGCTGGCCGAGCTGTTGCCGACCACCAGTCCATCCGAAGCGAGCAGCAGCGTGCTGGGATCAATCAGCCCGCTGTTGTTGACCGTGACATTGCTGCCCCCCAGTGTCACCGCATTGCCGCCCAAGGTCGCAGATGAGCGCATCGTTGCACCGGAGTTGACCTGCAGCGTGATGCCAGATGCGGGGTTGTTGTAATTGGTGGGGTTGGGGGTGTTGTCGCAGATGATCGTCGTTGTGCCGGTGCACGCTGCGAACGCCGAACCGCTGGCCAAGGTGGCTGCCAGTGCGACCGCCAGCTGATGCGCCCGCAATCGCGGTGGCCGCTTCGCGGTAATCGCACTTCCGCCGGGATTCTGGGCGACCTCCGAGGCAACCTGCATTACGCCGAGGGCACGATTGAAAACCAGACGGTAAATGCGGTTCATCGGTAAATCTCCATGAAAAGACCGGATGGCACTGCGGGCAGGTTTTTTGAAGACGATGCGGCCCATCCCGGCTCCCGATACGGGAACAAGGCCTGGCGGCATTAACTCCTGAAAATCTTCACATCTTCACGCGACGCCCCCTGAAAAAGGTGCGCCGGCGTGTCCGTCAAGGCGAAAACTCCCCGGTTTCGCATGACGAATGGCGGCACTGTGCGTCCGATGGCGCCAGCGGCATGTGAATCACGCTCGTTATTTTCATGACGTGCGTCAAATAAAACGAGCGGACAAAATGGCTTTGCCGAAAATGCATATACCTGCAGGACGCGGGGAATCCATTCCCCGCTCAACTAAATGCATTCAGCTGCTGGAGAGTTTCATCAGCACCAGCCCGGACACGATCAAGACCGCTGCACCGATCCGCATCGGGCTGACCTGCTCACCGAGGAACACGATGCCGACCACGAACGCGCCTACCGCACCGATGCCGGTCCAGATCGTATAGGCGGTACCCAATGGCAGGCTGCGCATGGCCACCGCCAGCAGCCAGAAGCTGGCGATCATGCCGATGATCGTGACCACGGTGGGGGTGAGCTTGGTGAAGCCTTCGGACTGCTTCATGGACACGGCCCAGACGATTTCCAGCAGGCCGGCGAACAACAGATAGATCCAGGCCATGACAGCCCTCCTCTTGGTAGGGCCAGGCCGTCCTGGTCATTGATTCCCGATGTGGGGGAGGTCGTTCCTCCTGGCCGGCATTCTAGCAACGCCGGTCGCGCCGGGGCGTTGCCAGCAGACGCGGGTTACAGCCGATTCAGTGCACGAAGCTGGCGTCGATGTACCTGCCTGCGCTATAGTTGCGTTCTGCCATCGGCCAGCCGATGTGCAGTCCGGCTGTGGTCTCCGGCGCATCGCGCGCTGCTTCCCCTGATCGGTGAACCGGCCGCCCACTGGGCGGCCAACGTCTCTATGGTGGCCCCGTCGGCCCCTCGCGACGCTAGGTCGAAAATCCCGCCAGGGCCGGAAGGCAGCAACGGTATCGATCGACGCGGGCGCCGAGGTCAGCCGGCGGGGCCATCGCCTTTTCCGGCGACGCCCCGCCTCTGGTAGATGCCAACCTTGGTTGGCGCCGTGCGCCGAGCATGGCCCGGTGCTACCGCGCCTCGGGCGTGCCCTGATGGAACACCACGCGCCACCGTTGCCCATGCCGGCGCCACAGCGAGCTGCGCAGCACCCAGCGCTGCGCCTGCCCATCGACGTGATGGCGGCTGCGGTAGCGCACCTGGGCCAGACCGTCGGCCAACAACCACACCGCGTACCGTTCCGATTCGATCAGCACCTGCGCGCGCTCCAAGGGGATCTCCTGCAACGCCGCATCAAGGCCGTAGCATTGCCCGGAGCTGCCGATCTCGCTGAAATCCTCGTCCAGCAGGGCCGCAAGGGACTCGCGATCCCCCCGCACCTGCGGCGCATGCAGCGCGCGTTCCAGCGCCTCCAGTTCGGCCGCCAGCGCCGCGTCGGCGGGCTGGCCAACACCGCTCACGGCGGATCCTGCGCCAGCACGTGCGGCGCCGTCGGGCTCGCCAACCGCACGCACTGCCCCGGCTGGGCGACGCGGTGGCCGCGCGCGGCCAGCGCCACACCGTCAGCCACGCTGGCGTAGTGGTAGAGCATCATCCGGGACTGCAGCTCGGCGCTGTACTCGCGCTCCAGGTCGTCCACACCGGTATGCGACGGGTTGCCGTGCAGGCCGCAGTCGTGCGCGATCAGTTCGTTTTCGTTGGCGAAACGGGCCAGCATCTCCGGAATCGGCCGGGTATCGCCGCTCCAGGTCAGCGCGCCCTGCAGGCGCAGGCCATAGGCCGTCTCCGGCCAATGGTGGCGCACCGGGAACACCTCCAGGCGCACGCCCTCATGCCAGAACGCCTCGCCCACCACGATCAGCTGGAACGCATCCCAGAAGTTGGCGCCGCCCTCGGCCAGCACGTTCGGGTAATCCCCGATGCGCTTGTGCAGCAGCGGCACCACCGTGGCAGGCACATACAGGCGCACCTTGCCGCGCCGGTGCGCATTGAAGAAGGTATCGACGAACAGGCGCTCGAAGCCCGCCACGTGGTCCAGGTGCACATGGGTGACGAACAACGCCTGCGGCATGTGGCCGTAGTGCGCCTTGAACGCGGTCAGGCCTTCACCGCCGCAGTCGATGGTCAGCCACGGACGCCCGTCCCGCTCGATCACCGACATCGGCGACCCCAGCTCGACCGCCGACGCATTGCCGACGCCGAGGAAACGCAACGACCAGTCCATCAGGTGCCCCGGTTCCAGGCCATGTCATAGGCGCGGCGCAGCCGCGCGAAGTCCTTCTGCACGTCTTCCATGCTGCGCTCGCCGCGCAGCTTGATCAGCGAGCGCAGCAGGCGCTTGAGATTGCGTTCGCGCCAGGCGGTCGCCGGGATGCGGATCACCCCGCGGTCGAAGTCGATCAGCCAGCCATGGCCATTGCCGTCGAACAGGATGTTGTGCGCATTGAGGTCGGCATGGTCCAGGCCGGCACGGTGGAAGCGCGCGATCAGCCGCCCGGTTTCCTCCCACGGTGCGCCCCGGCCAGCGACCAGCGCACGGTCGGCCAGCGAACGGACACCCTCGATCCGCTCCATCAGGATCGCGGCCCGGTAGCGCAGGCCCTCGCGCATGTAGAACGCGGCGATCGGCCGTGGCACCGGCAGCTTCCTCTCGCGCAGCGCGCGCATCAGCCGGAATTCGGCGAAACTGCGGGTCCGGTCCGCGCCGCGCCAGAAGTACTGGTCATGGCTGATCTTCGCCGCCAGGCCACCGCGCAGGTAGTGGCGCAGCACGCTGGGGCCGAACGGCGCATCGACCAACCAAGCGCTGCCACGGCCGCCCTCACCCACCGGCCGGGCCCTGCTTCCCCAGTGCTGGGGCGAGAACAGGCCGATCTCGGCTTGCCGCAGCCGCTCGCGGTCGAACAGAATGGCCCCGATGCCGCGACCCTCGCGGCATGGCGTCAGCGCTTCATTGGCGTCGAATGCGACCATTTCATTGAGTCTAACAACACATGGCATCAGCGTCCTCCTCCTTGTGCCTCCTGCGCCTGTCCGCACTCGGCGATGTCACCCACGTGGTGCCCCTGGTGCGCACCCTGCAGGCTGCGCGTCCGGACACGCCGATCCACTGGATCATCGACAAGGCCGGCCACAAGCTGCTCAACGGCCTGCCTGGCGTCACCTTCCATGCCTACGACAAGAAGAGCGGCATGGCCGGGGTCAAGGAACTGCGCAGGCAGCTGCCACCGGGGCGCTTTGAAGCGCTGCTGCAGATGCAGGTGGCGTTCCGCGCCAACCTGCTGTCGGCCTTCATTCCAGCAGAGCGTCGCATCGGCTACGACCGCAGCCGATCGAAGGATCTGCACGGTCTCTTCATCAACGAGCGCATCCCCGACCGCCCCGGCATCCATGTGCTGGACGCCATCGGCAGCTTCTGTGAACCCCTTGGCCTGCGCCAGGCCGAGGTCAGCTGGGACCTGGCGGTGCCGCAGTCCGCGTATGAGTGGGCCGCCGCGCAATGGCAGGACGATGGCCGACCGGTGCTGATGATCTCGCCCTGTTCCAGCCACGTGCGCCGTAACTGGTATGCAGACCGCTATGCAGCCGTGGCCAACCATGCCGCACAGCGCGGTTGGCGGGTGGTGCTGTGTGGTGGCCGCAGCGAGCTGGAGCGCAGCATGGCCGATGCCATCCAGGCCCAGCTGCACACGCCGGCACTGGACCTGGTCGGCAAGGACACCTTGAAGCAGCTGCCGGCACTGCTGGCCCGCGCCAATCTGGTGATGACCCCGGACTCGGGCCCGATGCACATCGCCAACGCGATGGGCGCCAAGGTACTGGGCCTGCATGCGGCCAGCAATCCGAACCGCAGCGGTCCCTATTCCGACCGCCGCTACTGCGTGGACCGCTACGATGATGCCGCGCGCAAGTACCTGGCCAAGCAGGCCGCGGATCTGAAGTGGGGCACCAAGATCGAGTTCGACGATGTGATGGAACTGATCACTGTCGAAGACGGTATCGCTGCGTTCGAACGCTACGTCGCCGACCACCTGGGGTGAGCGGCAGGCTGCCGGGGATTACGCGCGCTGCGCGTAATCCTGGTAGGACTTCTCTTCCACGTACGCCGAACCCAGCGCCAGGTTGATCGCCTTCTTGATGCGCGCGCGTTCGTCGTTGCGCAGGTAGACACTGCGCGCCAGGTCGATGAAGCCCTGATCGAACGCCTGCGCCTTCTCCTTCAGGCGGATGTCGTCCTCGATGTCCCACAGCTGCTCGTTGACCGTCTTCAGCTCGGCACGCAGCTTGGCGATGTCCTTCACCGCCGCCGGGTGTGCCATCCAGGTCTGCTCCAGCGCCGACAGCTCCTTGCGCACATTGGCCAGCTTGCCCTCGTCGCTGATGCGCTCGGACTTGATCTGCAGGATCGAGATCTTGTCCAGCAGCTCGCCGAAAGAAACGGGGACGAGGATTTCAGCGGTCATGGGGAAAAGCTCCAGCAGGTGATGCGTGCAGTTTAACCCGCAGCTCGCGATGGGACAGGTAGATCCATCTGGAGGAACAAGCCCCTCTGTTGAGGGGCTGCCCCGACAGGGCGGGGAGAGGCCGGCAAAGGGAGGGGCCCACGCGTTGCACAGCAACGCGTGGGGCGACGCGCAACGCGCGTCGCGTCCCGCGCCAGATAAAGAAAAAGGGCTGCCTTTCGGCAGCCCTTTTTCTTTATCTGGCGGAGAGGGGGGGATTCGAACCCCCGAGGCGCTATAAACGCCTGCCTGATTTCGAGTCAGGTACATTCAACCACTCTGCCACCTCTCCGGGTGGTCCCCGGCGGACCGGGGACGCGCATCATACGAGGAAGTGAGGCCGACGACAAGTCATTCCGGCCAACGAAGTGAAAATTTCCTGAGCGCATGCCTTGCCGGATGCGTGCCGTCACCCGATGATGCCTGTCTCCCCAGCAACACCCCGCCCCAGCCCCCCATGATCGAATTCGGACACCTCACCCACCCCGGCATGCGCCGCGAGCTCAACGAGGACACCTACTACGGTGACAGCGAGCTGGCCTTGTGGCTGGTGGCCGACGGCATGGGCGGACCCGCCTGCGGCGAAGTGGCAAGCGCGCTGGCACGCGAGACCATCGTGCGCGAGATCCGCCGCGGCGCGCCGCTGGCGCAGGCCATCCGCACCGCCGACGAAGAGATCATCCGCGCCTCGCGCCGACGCAACGACACGCTGCCGATGGGCACCACCGTGGTTGCCGCGCGCGTGCAGGGCAATCGCTATGAAGTGGCGTGGGTCGGCGACAGCCGCGCCTACCTGTGGCGCGACGGCCAACTTGCACAGCTCAGCCAGGACCACAGCGTGGTGCAGGAACTGGTCGCGCAGGGCAACCTGACCGCCGAACAGGCGCGCGCACATCCGCATCGCAACGTGGTCACCCAGGCGCTGGGCGTGACCGATCCGGCGCATCTGAACGTGGCCACCACCAGCGGTGAACTGCGCCCGGGCATGCAGCTGCTGCTGTGCAGTGACGGACTGACCGAGGAAGTGGACGACCGCGGCATCGCCCGCACCCTCGCCTTCGACGATGCCAGCGCGCAGGAGTGCGTGGATACGCTGGTCGCGGCCGCGCTCGACGGCGGTGGCCGCGACAACATCAGCGTCATCCTGGTGCGCTGCCACTGAACCTGGTGCATGAGCCGAGCATGGGCTCGGCTCTACAGTAGATCCACGCCATGCGTGGATGTTTATGCGCTGGCGGGCTCTTCCACCTTCGGGCCATCCCACAGCGCGTGGCCAGCCTTCTTGCGCAGCCGCTCCAGTCGCGCGGCATGCGCTTCCAGTTCCGACGGCGTGGCCACCACGCGCGGGCGCGGCAGCAGCTTGCTGGTGTCGAAGGCCTGCAGCGCCGCACCGGCACCACCGCCATCGTCATCGCCCAGGCCGAAGCCGATTTCCTCCTGGCCCGAGGTCAGCGCGATGTAGACGTCGCCCAGGATCTGCGCATCGAGCAGGCCGCCGTGCAGTGCACGGTGCGAGTTGTCCACGCCCAGCCGCTTGCACAGCGCATCCAGCGAATTGCGCTGGCCCGGGAAGCGCTCGCGCGCCATCACCAGGGTATCGATCACGGTGCAGCGGTCGGTGATCTTCCCGTACTGCGGCCCCAGCAGCGACAGCTCGTTGTCGAGGAAGCCGAGGTCGAACGCCGCGTTATGGATGATCAGTTCGGCGCCATCGATGAAGGCCAGGAACTCGTCGGCGATCTGCGCGAAGTCCGGCTTGTCATCGAGGAACTCCAGGGTCAGGCCGGTGACTTCCTGCGCGCCCTGTTCGAACTCACAGTCCGGCTTGATGTACTGGTGATAGTTGTTGCCGGTCGGGCGGCGCTTGAACAGCTCCACGCAGCCGATTTCGACAATGCGGTTGCCCTTCTTCCACTCCAGGCCGGTAGTTTCGGTATCGAGGATGATCTGACGCATGGGCTCAGTTTACCGGGCTGGCGTCGCGGATCTGGATCGCCGCGTTGCGGGCCAGGGTATCCACCCGCTCATTGTCGGGGTCGCCGGAGTGCCCCTTCACCCACCGCCAGTCGATCTGATGCCGCAGCGTGGCCGCCTGCAGGCGCTCCCACAGCTCGCGGTTTTTCACCGGATCGCCACCGGCGGTCTTCCAGTTCTTGCGGATCCAGCCCGGCATCCACTGGGTCAGGCCCTGCCTCACGTACTGCGAATCGGTATAGAGCACGATGCTGCACGGCTCGGTCAGCGACTCCAGCCCGGAAATGGCCGCCATCAGCTCCATCCGGTTGTTGGTGGTGTGCGCCTCGCCACCGCTCAGCTCACGCTCGTGGCCCTTGTAGCGCAGCAGCGCAGCCCAGCCGCCGGGGCCGGGATTGCCAAGGCAGGAACCGTCGGTGTGGATTTCGATGGTTTTCAATACAACTCCAGAATCAGGTAGCTACGGTGCCGTGCCAGCGCACCGGCAGCGGTTTCGGCCCGGGCAGGGCCAGCGTGCGTTTTTCCGCATGGAACAGGCAGGCCGCACGCAGCGGTGCCCAACCTCCGGGACGACGGCTGCCCGCACCGCGCCAGAGCGGACCCAGGTAACGCATATCGTCGCACTCCAGCCCATGACGGCCGAGCAGCAGGCGGATCCGCTGCGGCGTGCGCACCACCAGCCCATGCTGGCGCCAGCGCGTGCGGTACGGGCTGAACGGATTGAGGCTGCTCAGCCACAGGTGGCCGCCCGGCATCAGCACGCGCTCGCACTCGTCGAGCAGCCGATCAGCGTCGGCCGCGGTGACATGCTGCAGCACGATCGCATTGACGCTTTCATTGGCCAGCGGCAACGGCAGCGCGCAGCGGGTGTCGCCGGCATAGCCCGGCCCCTGTCGATACAGGCGCAGGCCGCGCCCACCCAGCTGCGCATCCTCCAGCCAGGCCGCACTCGGCGCGATCCACAGCCAGGGCTGCGCCGGCAGCACCGACAGCTGCGGCAGCAGCAACTGTCGCTCCAGCACGCGCAAGGCCTCCGCCGGTTCACTGTCGAACCACGGGGTCTGGCTCGCTTGACGGGTACTCTGCAGCGCGGGCATGGTCCAATTCTATGCGACTGACTGCCCTGCCCGCATTTGCGGATAACTACATCTGGACGCTGATCGACGACGAGGGTGCTGCCGTGGTCGTCGACCCCGGTGATGCCGCGCCCGTGCTCGCGCTGGCCGATCAGGGCCTGCGCGTGGACACGATCCTGCTCACCCATCACCACGACGATCACATCGGTGGCGTGCCGGCATTGCAGGCGCGATTCCCCGGCGTGCGGGTCGTCGCGCCGGCCGAGGAGCGCATTCCCACGGCGACCGAGCGGGTCGGTGAAGGTGAACGCGTTCAGGCATTGGGCCGGACGTTCCACGTACTATCCGTGCCCGGGCATACCCGCAGCCACATCGCGTTTCACACTGCTGAACATCTTTTCAGCGGAGATTCGTTGTTCAGCCTGGGCTGTGGACGCCTGTTCGAAGGTACGCCGTCCCAGCTGCTAGCGTCGATGCGCAAGCTGGGTGCCCTGCCCGCGCAACTGCTGCTTTGTTGCGCTCATGAGTACACCGTGTCAAATGCCGTCTTCGCGCGGCATGTCGACCCCGCCAACGCTGCCTTGTGGCAGCGCCAAGAGGAGGCTTTGGCCATGCGCCGCGATGACCGTTCCACCCTGCCGGTAACCCTGGCCAACGAATTCGACTGCAATCCCTTCCTGCGTGTGCACGCTGCACCGATCCGTGCGTCGGTGTCGGCACACCTGGGCCGTGACGTCGTGGACGACGTCGACGTGATGGCCGGTCTCCGGCACTGGAAAGACGGCTTCCGCGCATGATGCGCCGAAGTCTGCCGCTGGCCCTGGGCCTTGCCCTGGGGCTGGCCGGAACCGCGGGCGCACAGTCGCTGGGTGCCGGCATCAGCCAGAACCTAGCCGCTGCTGCGGCCCTGCCGCTGGACGCTTCAGCGCTGCCCGCCGCTTCGGTGCGCAACGGCCAGGAGATCTTCACCAGCTTCCGCGACGGCCTGGCCGAGCCCAGCTGCGATGCCGAGGCCACCAGCCCGCGCTGGCAGAAGCAGTTCGCCCACGCCCCCTCGCGCCTGGCCAACCAGGATGACGATGCGCTGGTGCTGTTCGGCTATGTGGTCGAAGAGCTGCGCAAGGCCAACCTGCCCACCGAATTCGCGCTGATTCCGTTCGTGGAAAGCGGCTATCGGCCCAATGCCCGCAACGGCAGCGGCCCGACCGGCCTGTGGCAGTTCATCGCCACCACCGCGCGCAACCACCGTGTGCCGATGGCCAACGGCTATGACGGCCGCCTGTCGGCGGTTGATTCCACCCAGGCCGCGGTGCGCTACCTGAAGACCCTGCATGGCATGTTCGGCGGCGACTGGCGCCTGGCCACCATGGCCTACAACGCCGGCGAGTACCGGGTACTGCAGTCCATGCGCAAGGCTGGCATGAACGCGCAGAACGCCAAGCCGGCAGCCCTGCCGGGCCTGTCGCCGGTCACCCATGCCTATGTCGAGAAGCTGCATGCCCTGGCCTGCGTGCTGGAAGACGTGGAAGACCAGCCGGGCGTGATGGCCTCGCTGGACCGCACCGTGCCGGTGCTGAAGGACCACACCCTGCCGGCCGGCACCAGCGTCCAGCAGTGGGCCGCACAGCGCGCGCTGGACCCTGCCAGGATCGCCCGCCTCAACCCGGCCCTGGCCGCCGGCAACCGCGCCTCTGGAACCACCCGGGTGCTGGCCCCGGTCTCGGCTGCCAATGCGACTGTGACGGAAACCGCGACCACACTGGTGGCCAGCACCGCACCGGTTGCCACGACCACGCCGACGCCGCAGGTGGCCAAGACCGTCGCCGCGATCGCCGACCGCCCGCGCAGCCGCCGCCACACCGTGCGTGATGGCGAGTCGGCATGGACCATCGCCCGTCGCTACGGCATGCCGGTGAAGGCGCTGCTGTCACTGAACGGCCTGAGCGGCAGCAGCGTGCTGAAGCCGGGCGCGGTACTGCGCGTCGAGGATTGAAGCAGGCGCGGTTCCGGCCGCGCCCTGCCCTGCTTCCTGTAGAGCCGAGCCCATGCTCGGCTTTTTCATGTTCGCGCCCTGCCGGGGTTCATGACAGGCCGAGCATGGGCTCGGCTCTACAGTTCAATTTCCAGCATCGCTCCCAATAAAAAAGGCCCGGCATTGCCGGGCCTTTCTCGTCCTGCCCGCCGCGAGGCTTACAGGTTCTCTTCGGTGATCTGGATCACGAACTTCTTGCGCATCGCCTCGACGTAGGCCTTGGCTGCGGCCATGCCATCGATCTGGCTGAGCTGGTCCTTGAGCTGCTTCTGCTGCTCGGCAGTCACTTCCTTGATGTCGCCCGGGTTGACCTTGTTCACCGCGAACAGCAGCGCGTGGCCGTTGACATCCACCTTGCCGTAGCTCGGCTTGCCCTCGGCCGGCACCGGCGCGCTGAAGATCGCGCGGTTGATTTCCGGAGTCGGCACCGGCTGGCTACGCGGCAGGCCTGGCATCGGGCTCAGCTGCAGCTTCTCGCTGGCAGCCAGCGACTGCAGGGTGGCACCGGCCTTCAGCTTGGCCAGCACGGCGTCGGCGGCCTTGTCGCTGGCCTGGCGCTGGCGGTCGGCGCGGATCGCGGCGATCACCTGTTCGCGCGCCTTGTCCAGCGGCATGGCCTGTTCCGGAGTGTGCGCGGCCACGCGGATGACCACACTGTGGTTGGTCGCGCCGCCCAGGGCGATCGGGTCGCTGGCAGTACCATCCTGCACCAGCACTTCCGAGAAGGCGGCACGCAGCACGGCAGGATCGGTGGCGATGCCACTGGCGGTTGCGCGGGTGATCGGGCCCAGGGTCTGCAGCGGCAGGTTCACTTCCTTGGCCGCAGCGGCCAGATCACTCGGGCTCTTGTTGATGGCGTCGACCAGCTTGCCGGCCAGTTCGTTGAAGCCGCGCTCGCCGTCGGCCTTCAACTGCTCGGCAGCCAGCGTGTCACGCACTTCCTCGAACGACTTGCCTTCGCCACCGCGCACCGCGGCGACCTTGATGATGTGGTAGCCGAAGTCGGTCTTGACCGGACCGATCACGTCACCCGCCTTGGCGGCGAACAGCGCATCTTCGAACGGCTTGACCATCGCACCGCGCTCGACCCAACCCAGGTCACCGCCCTGGTCCTTTGAACCCGGGTCTTCCGAATTGGCCTTGGCCAGTGCAGCGAAGTCGGCACCGGCCGCCTTGGCTTCGGCAGCGATCTTGTTCGCCTTGGCTTCGGCGCCGTCACCGGTGATCAGGATATGGGCAGCTTGGCGCTGTTCCGGCGAGGTGAACTTCGCCTTCTCGTCTTCATAGCGCTTGCGAAGGGTCGCTTCGTCAGCCGCGGTCGGTGCCGGCAGGTTCGCGCCGTTGATCTCGACGTATTCCAGCGACACGCTTTCGGCCTGGCGGAAATCCTTGCCGTGGCTGTCATACCACTGCTTGATCTGTTCGTCGGTGACCGGCGCGGTATCGGCCGGCACTTCCGGCAGCGCGGCCAGCTCGACGTCGCGGGTTTCACCCAGCAGCTTCAGCAGACGCTCGGTCTCGGCCTGGGTGACGAAGCCCGAATTCTGCAGGCCCGACGGAATCACCGACTGCTGCAGGCTCTCGCGCACCAGCTCCTGGAACTGCGTGGGCGTACGCGGCGGATTGCCACCGGCCAGGGCCAGGCGATAGTTGTTCTCGTTGAACTTGCCGTTCGAATCGAGGAAGGCCGGGATGGTGGCGATGTACTCGCGCACCGCACCGTCGCCCACCACGACACCGGCCTGCTCGCCCACCAGGCGCACGACCTGCTCGTCGATCAGCTGATCGAGCACGGCCATCTTGTTTTCAGTGCTTTCGAACGCGCGTGGGTCGAAGTTCTCACCCTGCTGCTGGCGCTCGCGCATGCGCTCCTGCTCGAAGCGGGTGCGGAAATCCTGCGCACTGATCTCGTGGTGCTGCCACAGCATGCGCACCGGCCACCACGACGGCGCCGAACGCCACCAGGTCGGCGGCGCGGAAACCTTGGCCACGTTCTGTGCGCCAACGCCACCGAGGTAGCTGTTGTCGATCACGAACAGGAACGGAATCATCAGCAGCCCCAGGATCACGGTGACGATCCAGCCTGAGGTCTTGTCGCGGAGTTTCTGCAGCATGGTGAGAATCACAAGGCCTGATTGGCGAGCCCGGCAGTGTAACCCGCTTCGCCGCAGGGACCAAAAGCAGCGCCGGCGCGGCCTGCGCCGATCTTCGTGGACCTGCACCATCAGCACATCGGCAGGCCTGCGGCACGGCCCAAAGAAAAAGCCCCCGGCTTGCGCCGAGGGCTTTTAAAGTTGGCGGAGCGGACGGGACTCGAACCCGCGACCTCCGGCGTGACAGGCCAGCATTCTAACCAGCTGAACTACCGCTCCGCGCTGAAACTTTGCAGGCGCCCAGTATATCCGAAGACTCCCTGGAAACCCAGCCCGACGAACACTTTTTTCAAAGTTTTTTCACAGGGACTTAAGAATTCTGCAATGGCGGAGCGGACGGGACTCGAACCCGCGACCTCCGGCGTGACAGGCCAGCATTCTAACCAGCTGAACTACCGCTCCGTTCTTGCAAAAACCTTTTCGCCTTCTTCCCGAACCTGTCGGTGAGAAGACAAGGCCCCCGGCTTCAGGCCGGGGGCCTCGATGTAGTGGCGGAGCGGACGGGACTCGAACCCGCGACCTCCGGCGTGACAGGCCAGCATTCTAACCAGCTGAACTACCGCTCCGCATTGTTGCTTTTTTGTTTTCCCACTGGCCTGGACCGGGGAGAAAACAAAGCCTCCAGCTTTTGGCCGGAGGCCTCGTTGAATGGCGGAGCGGACGGGACTCGAACCCGCGACCTCCGGCGTGACAGGCCAGCATTCTAACCAGCTGAACTACCGCTCCACACTCAAACTTTTACCGCGGTGCTGTGGTGGGTGCTGAGGGTTTCGAACCCCCGACCCTCTCCGTGTAAAGGAGACGCTCTACCGCTGAGCTAAGCACCCCAGCGAGCCGCTTAGTTTACAGCATCCTTCAGGGCCTTACCAGCCTTGAACGACGGATTCTTCGAAGCAGCGATCTTGATGGTGTCGCCGGTCTTCGGGTTGCGGCCGGTGCGGGCAGCACGGTCGCGGACCTGGAAGGTACCGAAGCCAACCAGGGTGACCGCATCGCCGTCCTTCAGCGCCTTGGTGACGGCAGCAACGACGGCATCGACAGCGCGGCTGGACTCGGCCTTGGTCAGGTCGGCAGCTTCAGCAACGGCATCGATCAATTCGGTCTTGTTCATTCTCTACAACTCCTTTGGCGGTGGGTTCCGCTTATTCGACAGGGAAGCAACCGCACGCCTTCTGCATGCGGCCGCCATGTGGAAACGGTTCGCCGATTCAGTCATCGCTGACAGCGATCACTCATTCGCGAGTGCTGCTTTTATACCAGTGGCCCTACCCCCACGCAAGCTGGAAAGCCAGCAACGACGCGGGTTTCGGGCCATCGGACAGCGCGCGTCAATGCTTGACGCGCGCGCTTCCACTCGGTTTGGCCTTGCTGCGCACCGTGACACGCTGCGCACTCTTGCGCGCCTTCTTCGGTGCCAGCGGACGCTCCAGCGCCAGGTCCAGGACTTCTTCGATGTACTTCACCGGCACGATCTCCAGATCGCGGGTGACGTTGGCCGGAATGTCTGCAAGGTCCTTGCGGTTCTCTTCCGGGATGATGACCGTGCGGATGCCGCCCCGCAGTGCGGCCAGCAGCTTCTCCTTCAAGCCACCGATGGCGGTGACACGACCACGCAGGGTGATCTCGCCGGTCATCGCCACGTCGGCACGCACCGGCACCTTGGTCAGCATCGACACCAGCGAGGTGACCATTGCCGCACCGGCACTCGGGCCGTCCTTCGGCGTGGCGCCATCGGGCACGTGCAGATGCACGTCGTGCTTCTGCAGGAAGTCGCTGTCGATGCCAAAGCCCACGGCGCGCGAACGCACCACCGACAGTGCCGCCGACGCCGATTCCTTCATCACGTTGCCGAGCTGGCCGGTCAGGATCAACTGGCCCTTGCCCGGCACCAGCGTCGATTCGATCTGCAGCAGATCGCCACCGACTTCGGTCCACGCCAGGCCGGTGACCAGGCCGATCTCGTTTTCTTCCTCGGCACGGCCGAAGTCGAAGCGACGCACGCCCAGGTACTTGTACAGGTTCTTGCTGGACACGCTCACCAGCGCCTTGGACTTCTTCGCACCCTTCTTCGCCTTCGCCGCCGGCTGCGGGCCGGCCAGTGCTATCTCCTTCACTACCTTGCGGCAGATCTTGGCGATCTCGCGTTCCAGGTTGCGCACGCCCGATTCGCGCGTGTAGTAGCGCACGATGTCCTGGATGGCATCACTGCAGATCTCCAGCTCTTCCGGCTGCAGGCCGTTGGCCTTGATCTGCTTGGGCACCAGGTAGCGGGTGGCGATGTTGAGCTTCTCATCCTCGGTGTAGCCGGGGATGCGGATCACTTCCATGCGGTCCAGCAACGGGCCCGGAATATTGAGCGAGTTCGAGGTGGCCACGAACATCACTTCGGACAGGTCCAGGTCCACTTCCAGATAGTGGTCGTTGAACGCGTTGTTCTGCTCCGGGTCGAGCACTTCCAGCAGCGCCGAAGACGGATCGCCACGGAAGTCCATCGACATCTTGTCGATCTCGTCGAGCACGAACAACGGGTTCTTGCTGCCGACCTTGTTGAGGTTCTGCACGATGCGGCCCGGCATCGAACCGACGTAGGTACGACGGTGGCCACGGATCTCGGCCTCGTCACGCACGCCGCCCAGCGACATGCGCACGAACTTGCGGTTGGTGGCCTTGGCGATGGACTGGCCCAGCGAGGTCTTGCCCACGCCCGGCGGCCCGACCAGGCACAGGATCGGGCCCTTCATCTGCTTCACGCGCGACTGCACCGCCAGGTACTCAAGGATGCGCTCCTTGACCTTCTCCAGGCCGTAGTGATCGGCATCGAGCGTGTCCTGCGCCACCTTCAGGTCCTTGCGCACCTTGCTGCGCTTCTTCCACGGCACGCCCAGCAGCCACTCCAGGTAGTTGCGCACGACCGCGGCTTCGGCCGACATCGGCGACATCTGCTTGAGCTTGTTCAGTTCGTTGCGTGCCTTGGCTTCAACGGCCTTCGGCATGCCGGCTTCGGCGATCTTGCGGGCCAGCTCTTCCAGCTCGCCCGGCGCGTCGTCCAGGTCACCCAGTTCCTTCTGGATGGCCTTCATCTGTTCGTTGAGGTAGTACTCGCGCTGGCTCTTCTCCATCTGCGACTTCACGCGGCCGCGGATGCGCTTTTCCATCTGCTGCACGTCGATCTCGCCATCGACCAGGCCGACCAGCATCTCCAGGCGATCGCCGACGGCCAGCGTTTCCAGCAGGCGCTGCTTGTCGGCCAGGCGCACGCTGATGTGCGCGGCAATGGTGTCGGCCAGGCGCGCCGGCTCATCGATGCCCGACAGCGTCTGCAGCAGTTCCGGCGGCAGCTTGCGGTTGGTCTTGACGTACTGCTCGAACAGCGACATCAGCGAGCGGGCGATCGCCTCGACCTCGCGCGCTTCGCGCTCGTCGGTGGCGTCGATTTCCACCGCCTGCCCATGCAGCGAGCCGTTGCGCTCGTCGACGTGGGTGACCTGCACGCGCGACAGGCCTTCGACCAGCACCTTGATGGTGCCGTCGGGCAGCTTCAGCAGTTGCAGCACCTGCGCCAGCGTACCGACCTGGTAGAGGTCGGCCGCATGCGGGTCATCGGTCTCGGCCGACTTCTGCGCCAGCAGCAGGATGCGCTTGTCCGCCTCCATTGCCTGTTCGAGCGCGTGCATGGACTTGTCACGGCCGACGAACAGCGGGATGACCATGTGCGGGAACACCACTACGTCGCGCAGCGGCAGGACCGGCAGGTCGAGGGTTTCACTTGGGGAACGGGCCATGGGGGCTCCAGGGAAGGGGAAAACCGCCTCCGGGAGGGCATCTTCCGGAGACAAAAAAAGCCGATGGCCCCGTTATGGGGCCATCGGCTTTCAGATGCAAGGCATTCCTTGAAAATCCTTTCCAATCAACAACCTGGAAGGATCACTCAGCGCCTGCGGCCTTCTGTTCAGGGGCCGCCGGGGTCTGGTAGATCAGGTACGGCTCGGACTTGTGCTCGATCACCGATTCGTCCACCACCACCTTGCTGACGTTTTCCTGCGACGGCAGGTCGTACATGGTGTCCAGCAGGACCGATTCGACGATGGTGCGCAGGCCACGGGCGCCGGTCTTGCGCTTGAGCGCCTTGCGGGCGATGGCCGACAACGCGTCCGGACGGAACTCCAGTTCGACGCTCTCCATCTCGAACAGCTTCTTGAACTGCTTGGTGATGGCGTTCTTCGGCTCGGTCAGGATCCTGATCAGGGCCGGCTCGTCCAGCTCCTCCAGGGTCGCCACCACCGGCAGGCGGCCGACGAACTCGGGGATCAGGCCGAACTTGATCAGGTCTTCCGGCTCGACTTCGGCCAGCACCTTGCCCACTTCCTGCTTGCGCTCGCTGCTCTTCACCTTGGCGCCGAAGCCGATGCTGCCGACGTCGGTGGAACGGGCCTGGATCACCTTGTCCAGCCCGGCGAACGCGCCGCCGCAGATGAACAGGATGTTCTTGGTGTCCACCTGCAGGAATTCCTGCTGCGGATGCTTGCGGCCGCCCTGCGGCGGAACGCTGGCCACGGTACCTTCGATCAGCTTCAGCAGGGCCTGCTGCACGCCTTCGCCGGACACATCGCGGGTGATCGACGGGTTCTCGCTCTTGCGCGAGATCTTGTCGATTTCATCGATGTAGACGATGCCCTGCTGCGCCTTCTCGACGTCGTAGTCGCACTTCTGCAGCAGCTTCTGGATGATGTTCTCCACGTCCTCGCCCACGTAACCGGCTTCGGTCAGCGTGGTGGCGTCGGCCATGGTGAACGGCACGTTGAGCAGGCGGGCCAGGGTCTCGGCCAGCAGCGTCTTGCCCGAACCGGTCGGGCCGACCAGCAGGATGTTCGACTTCGCCAGTTCGACGTCGTCGTTCTTCTGCCGGCTCTCGATGCGCTTGTAGTGGTTGTACACGGCCACGGCCAGGGTGCGCTTGGCGCGGTTCTGGCCGATCACGTACTGGTCGAGCACCTCGAGGATCTCGCGCGGCTTCGGCAGCGAACTGCGCGCCGACTGCGCCTTTTCCTCAAGCTCCTCGCGGATGATGTCGTTGCACAGCTCCACGCATTCATCACAGATGAACACGCTCGGACCCGCAATCAGCTTGCGCACTTCATGCTGGCTCTTGCCGCAGAAAGAGCAGTAGAGGATCTTGCCGGTGTCCGTGGAACGACCTTGGCGGTCTTCGCTCATGCTTCGCTTACCCAGTTACCCCACCCGCTGAACGGGGGTTCGATTCGAGAATAGCACAGGGCCGAGGGGACACCAGTCCCGCCCGACCCTGCAGGAACGAGGCCTCCATGGCCCCGTGAAGGCCGGTCAACCGGCCTGGATCGACTCATCCGGACGACGCTCCAGGACCTGGTCGACCAGACCGTAGGCCTGCGCCTCGAAGGCGCTCTTGAAGTTGTCGCGCTCGGTGTCGCGGGCGATCGTCTCCAGCGACTGGCCGGTGTGCTTGGCCAGCACCTCGTTCAGGCGCGAACGCAGGGTCAGGATCTCACGCGCGTGGATGTCGATGTCGGTGGCCTGGCCCTGGTAGCCACCCAGCGGCTGGTGGATCATCACGCGCGAGTTCGGCAGCGCATAGCGCTTGCCGGCTTCGCCCGCGGCCAGCAGCAGGGCGCCCATCGAGGCAGCCTGGCCGATGCAGGTGGTGCTCACATTCGGCTTGATGTACTGCATGGTGTCGTAGATCGCCATGCCGGCGGTGACCACGCCACCCGGCGAGTTGATGTAGATGTTGATGTCCTTTTCCGGGTTCTCCGATTCCAGGAACAGCAACTGCGCCACCACCACGTTGGCCATGTGATCGTCGATCGGGCCCACGAGGAAGATCAGGCGCTCCTTCAACAGGCGCGAATAGATGTCGTAGGCACGCTCGCCGCGGCTGGTCTGCTCGACCACCATCGGAACCAGGTTCAGGGCTTTGGTTCGGTTGTCCATTACGTGAGGTACCTATCTTGGGGGGCAACAACCCCGCGCCGGCAAAGGCACGGGGCATCCGGTGATCCGCCCGGGCTTACTGGCGGATCGCGTCCTGGAACGACAGCTTCTCTTCGGTGTGCTGGGCACGCTCGGCGATCCAGTCGATCACCTGCTCTTCCATCACACGGTTCTGCAGGCCAGACATCAGCTGGGGGTCATTGCGGTACATCTCAATGACCTGCTCCGGCTCTTCGTAGGTCGAAGCGATCAGACGCATCGTTTCGTTCAGGCGCTTGGCTTCCAGGCGCAGGTCGTTGATGCGGGCCACTTCACCGACCAGCAGGCCGACCAGCACGCGCTTGGCGGCCGCTTCCTTGAAGCCTTCGTGGGCATCGGCCGGGATCTCGCCAACGTTCTGGCCGTTGCGGCGGATCTGCTCGACCTGCTGGGCCAGCATGGCGCGGGCTTCGTTCTCGACCAGGCGCGGCGGCATTTCCACCGAGGAATAGGCGGCGATCAGCTGCTCGCCGACCTCGCGGCGCAGGCGGTTCATCAGGGCACCCTTCAGCTCGCGCTCCAGGTTGGCGCGGATGTCGCTGCGGAACTGCTCCACGTCGCCGCCCTTCACGCCGAAGCTCTTGATGAAGGCTTCGTCGACCGCCGGCACGACCGGCTCGGAGACTTCGGCAACCTTGACGGTGACCTGCACGGTCTTGCCGGCCAGCACCGGCACGCGCCAGTCAGCCGGGAACTCGACGTCCAGGGTCTTCTCTTCACCCTTGGCCAGGCCGACCAAGCCCTTTTCGATGGTCTCGAACATCATGCCCTGGCCGAGCACGATCGAACCCTTCTCGGTGCCTTCGGCCGGCAGGCGCTCTTCGCCGGCCTGCGACCAGGTTTCCACCGCGACCAGGTCACCGTCCTGCGCGCCACGGCTGACCGGGGCCCAGGTACGACGCTGGTTCTGCAGGTTCTCGATCATCTGGTCGATGTCGGCGTCGGTGATCTCGGCGGTATGGCGCACGACGGTCAGCTTGCTGACGTCGATGTCGCCGAAGTCCGGCACCACTTCCACGGTGGCCACGAAGGAGAACTCACCCTCGTCGCCCTTGTCGATGCGCGGGCTGCCGACGATGCGCAGGTCGTGCTCGCGCACGGCCGCGTCGAAGGTTTCGCGCAGCAGGCCGTCCAGCGCCTCACCACGGACCTGCGCGCCGAAGCGCTGCTCGATCACCTTGGCCGGCACCTTGCCCGGACGGAAACCCTTGATGCGGGTGGTACGGGCGATTTCGCCCAGGCGGCCGACGATGTGGCTCTGCAGACGCTCTTCCGGCAGCGAGAAGCTCAGGCGGCGTTCCAGGTTGCCGGTGGATTCGATCGAAGCTTGCATGTTGACTCCTGCCACCGGTGGCCCACGCCCCCGGCTCGATGATTGGGATGAAACGGTTGTAAGGACACGACGTCTGGGACGCGCCTGCTTGCCGCAGCCCTTTAGTTTCGCCCAATTCGGCCTGCACTGCCAGCGCGTGCCGGTCAAGTGGGCGTCGATGGCCCGATCAGGGCGGGGACAGGCCGGCACTGGTGCGAAAGGGGGGACTCGAACCCCCACGCCTTGCGGCACTGGAACCTAAATCCAGGGCGTCTACCAATTCCGCCACTTTCGCGTGGCCGGCTCAGGCATTCATTGTCGCAGGCGACGGCGGGAATCGGAAGGCCTGCACAAAACTGAACATGACAGCCCTGTGCTCATTGCCCGCGCCAAAGGCCGTCCCGAAGGCGTGCAACCGTTCGGGACGGCAGCGACTCAGTGCTTCGCCTCGGCAGGGGACGCAGGTGCGTCAGCGCCCTGCCCGGCCGCCACATCCACCTTGCGGATATCCACGCCACCCTCGTCGGCGCGACGCAGCTCCATCGCCTCCGGCGCCGCTTCACCCTCCACCGGCTGCGCCGGCTGCATCTGCATGGCGTCACCGACCGGGCGCGCTGGAACCGCCTCCGTACCTGCATCGCGCTCCACGGTCTGCGCCGGATCACGTTCCGGCGCGCAGGCCGCCAGTGCCAGCAACGCAAATGAAACCCACAGCCCCCGGTGCAGTCGCTTCATATCGGCCATCAGGATCTTCCTTCGTACATACATGCGCCCTCGGCGCGGAAGATCCATTGGGTGCGATGAAGGGCGCAGCGCGGTGAGAAGCAGCGCACAGCATTGAAAACACTGATGACGCGTATGCCCCTGATTTCAGCATCGCTTCAGTAGATCCACACCATGCGTGGATGAAATGCCACCCGGCGAACAGGCAAGAAAAAAGCCACTTGGCGAACCAAGGGGAAGCTGCTACGCATTCGCGCCGCAGCCCCACGCTTTGCATGGCAAAGCGTGGGCCCCACTTCACCGGCCCCCACATCCCCGCGGCTTCGCCGCGCCCTCTTGACTCAAGGGGGCTCCACTCCAGCCGGCACCGCTGGTATGTGCAGACGCCACCCGGCGAACAGGCAAGAAAAAAGCCACTTGGCGAACCAAGTGGCTTTCGTCTGGTGGGCTGTCAAGGATTCGAACCTTGGACCTATTGATTAAGAGTCAACTGCTCTACCAACTGAGCTAACAGCCCGAAATCGGGGCGCGAATTATGACCCGATCCGCTCGGTGGGTGCAAGCACTTTTTTCAACGTGGTTGAAACCAGCACTGCGGTCCCGCTGCTGCTGCAGATCCACGCCGAGCGGGTTCTGCAACGCGTGATCCATCGAAACGATAGGAGTCACACTTATAAGAAAAAAGCCACCTGGGGTACCAGGTGGCTTCTGTCTTGGTGGGCCGTCAAGGATTCGAACCTTGGACCTATTGATTAAGAGTCAACTGCTCTACCAACTGAGCTAACGGCCCGTGAAACTCAGACTCACATTGTAGCGTGCTTTCTGTTTATTGCAATACCGTTTCGGCTGCGCCGATGCGGTTGAATCAGTGGGGTGGCTGAGGGGATTCGAACCCCCGACCACCGGAATCACAATCCGGTACTCTAACCAACTGAGCTACAGCCACCACTGAAACTTTCGCTCCACCGCCGATGAGGCTGACGTTGAAACTTGATGCTTTGCTACCGGGCGGAACCAGAAGTCCGTCCCCCGAAGCGAGTCCGGCATTTTCCGGGAGTCGCGAAGGAATTGCAAGCACTTCTTCACATTGATGTGCAGGGGCCGGAACGGGAGATCAGAGCTGCTCCGCCGAGATCACACGCACGGCGTCCCCATGCTCATCCAGGAATGACAGCGTGGCCTCCCCCTTCGGCGTGACCTGCAACTGCAGGCGCGGCTGGCCCGCTCCGTCGAGCAGCTGAAGCATCGCATTGCGCGACTGCCTCCTGCCAGGAAGCACACAACGAGTAATCGCTTGCACACCTGCGCGTGCAAGCGCTCATCTTCGGCTGAGAACATCGGCCGCCGCCGTCCATCGGCAACACCGTTTCGATCACGTCGATCGACGCACTGCGTTGAGCCGTCGCCTCCATCAGCAGGCCAGTCAACGCCAGCGAGGTGACACCGCCGCAGTACAGGGTAAGCCGCCGTTGGTACCCGCGCTGTCGATGCACTTCGGCCAGTACCTGCTCTACCTCTCCCGCGCCTTTCGAAACTGCATCCGTGACGAGCGCCAGAAGGCGCGTGCCCCATGCACCGAACGTCAGGCGCAGGCAAACAGCTCGCCACCGTCGGACCCACTCCCGAGTGGCGTGAATGATTGGTGAACGAATCGTGAATCAATCTCAAACAGGAATGGGGGAGATCCGTTCATACAACGTTAGCTGCAGGACATGGAACGCGAGGCGCACGTTTGCAACCATGCCGGTTCCTGCAATGAAGGTGAGATCAATAGATGAGCAAGCGGCTAATCGGATTCGTCGCGCTGGCAGCGGTGCTGGCAGTGGCAGCCGTTGCAATGAACGGCTACCGGCAGCAGCCGGCTGCCGATGCCACGGCAGAGGAATCCGGGAAGAGTGGCAGCCTTGATGAAAGGCCCGACCAGGGAAGGCAGCTTCCGGCGTCAGGTGCGGCGGCCGCGCAGAGGCTGGAGCGGGACAACAAGATCCCGCCAGGCTCGTACAAGGCGGTGGGCCCCAAAGCCTACGAGATCGTAAGAGGCAATGAGTTCCGGCCTCCCGGTGACGCGCTCGCCCACGTCAAGCAACTGATGCTGCGCTCCGAATCCGGAGATGCCACGGCAACCTACGAAATCTATCGAACCATCGAGCAGTGCCAGACCTTCATCTCGGATCGCGCTGACAAGCTGGCGGATTCAGCCACCACGGTCGGGTCCGGCAACTGGTTCCTGGAGCGATCGGAACGAATCCTCAAAGAGTGCGAGTCGCTGGCTCTGGATCAGGACATCTATCACGCCGATTGGCTTTCGAAGGCCGCCGCCATGGGCTCGCAGGAAGCGATGCGCGCTTACTCGCGATCGCCGGAGAAAGTCATCGGTTCGCTTGATGACGCAATCCGTGATCCCGCGGCGCTCGAGGCGTGGAAGGACACCGCCACCGGATATCTGCGCGAACTGGAATCACAAGGGAACGTCAATGTCATCAGCGACATGGCGATGGCCTACACGTATGGCGGCATTGTTCCTGCGGATCCCGTTGCCGCCCTGGCGTACACCCGCGTCCTCAACCGGCTGGACCCACGTTTTGCCACCACCACTGACATTGCCAACCATGAGAAAAACCTGAGCAGCCAAGAGAAAGAGAAAGCCCGCATTTCATCGAACGAAATCTTCAAGAACTGTTGCATCCCACGATAAGGACCTATTGTGAAAGCTAGACTGATTGGGATTATCCCTTCGCTTGGTAGAAACTCCATTCCCGCCATTGCAGGCGTGCTGCTGTTCATGGCAGCCGGGAGCCTTCAAGCGAAAAAGCTTCCTGGCGTCATCAACTGCACCGCCGGATGCACGCTGACAACCCCGTATCCCGATCCGGTGACCAACCAGCAGCTTTCCCAAGAGGTGCAGAAGCTCAATGACGGCCGGACCACCGTCTGGACAGCCCAGACGCGAGTCCAGACCGGTGATGTCCTGACCGTCTGCAACGGTATTTCCTGCGTCAACTACACGTGGCGAGGTGCAGGTTTCGACTCCGGCGAAGTAATTTCGACCGTCCTCCCGCCCAACTCCCGGGGCGGTGGTGGTGGTGGCGGCGGTGGTGGTGGCGGCGGCGGTGGCAGCGGCCCGATCAGCGGCGGCTGCCACGGCAACTGCGGTGGCGGCAAGGTCCGGGTGGGCGAACTGGAACAGATGTGATCCATCCAGGGCGCACTCGACCAGAGTGCGTCCATCGCGACATGGAAAAGGCCAGCGCATAGCGCTGGCCTTTTTTTCGTTGCCGGGCACATTGCCCCAACCCAGGCGGCGCTGCTCAAGCACCTGCGGAGTGAGCCGATCATCGCCAGACGCAGGTTCACCGCAACCCGCCTGGCATCACGCCGTGCGACTGCCCCCCAGGCAAAGGGCATCTTTCATCGGAAAAGAGGAAGGTGGAATGCTCGCCACCCAAGATTGCCCAGCCATCCAATGGGAACCGATGTTCGCGGGCGTGAGTTCATAAACCATTGATTCCAATGGCGCGCCCGACAGGAATCGAACCTGTAACCGCCGGCTTAGAAGGCCGGTGCTCTATCCAGTTGAGCTACGGGCGCCCGAACCGGAACGGTGTCCAATCCGACGTGATGTGGGATTGGTCGGGGTAGAGGGATTCGAACCCCCGACATCCTGCTCCCAAAGCAGGCGCGCTACCAGACTGCGCTATACCCCGGTCTTGCAATCCCCTCGGGCCATGCCCGGGGAGTTGGTCATTGTCGCCAAGCGCATTGGGAACTGTCAACGCAGGATGTACAGATCCGGCGCCTGCCACAACGCCGAAAGCAGTCATCGGCTATGCTCACGCCCATCGGCCGGATGGCCGTCCAGACCCTCATTCGCACGGAGAACGCGCATGCGCAGCGGCAACCCGGCTCTTTCCGAGTCCACCTTCCTCGACCTCGCCAGCGGCTCGGTGGTGACCAGCCCCGACCAGGCAATGACCCTCAACGGCACCGTCAACAAGACCGGTTTCCTGCTGCTGTTGACCGTGCTGACGGCCGCTTTCGCCTGGAACCAGACCATCGACGACTACGGTCAGGTTTTGCCCGGTGCCAGGCTGTATGCCATGGGCGGCGCCATCGGCGGCCTGGTGCTGGCGCTGATCACCGTCTTCAAGAAGGAATGGTCGCCGGTCACCGCGCCGATGTACGCGCTGGTGGAAGGCCTGTTCCTCGGCGCCATCTCGGCCGTGTTCAACGCCAAGTTCCCGGGCATCGTGTTCCAGGCCGTGCTGCTGACCTTCGGCACTCTGTTTGCGCTGCTGTTCGCGTACCGCAGCGGCCTGATCAAGGCCACCGAGAACTTCAAGATGGGCGTGGTCGCGGCCACTGGCGGCATCGCCCTGCTCTACCTGGCGTCGTTCGTGCTGGGCTTCTTCAACATCGACGTGCCGGTGATCCATGACTCCAGCTGGCTGGGCATCGCCTTCAGCCTGTTCGTGGTGGTCGTGGCCGCGCTGAATCTGGTGCTGGACTTCGACTTCATCGAGACCGGTGTCGCCCAGCGTGCACCGAAGTACATGGAGTGGTATGGCGCATTCGGCCTGATGGTGACCCTGGTCTGGCTGTACGTTGAATTCCTGCGTCTGCTGTCGAAAATCCAGCAGCGCTGAGCCGCAACATGCAATAGACGACAAAGGGCGCCCTTCGTGGCGCCCTTTGTCGTTCCTCCCTCAGCGCGCCAGCAGCACCGGCAGCGACGATGCCAGCAACGCGATGCCTGACGCGGTCAGCAGGCCCAGCACGAGCTGCCGGAAGCGCGCCTCGCTGATGCCGATGTAGACCCGCGCGCCCAGCAGGGTCGGCACGAGCATGGCCGGTGCCACGATGGCGAAATACGGCAGCATCTGCCGGCTGACCAGGCCGCTGCCGACATAGGTGGCCATGGTCACCGCCAGCATCGCCAGGTTGAAGTTCTGGATGACCGCGCGCTGTTCGTCCTTGCCGAAGCCTCGCAGGGTGCTCCACAACGTCGGCACCGGCCCGGCAAAGCCGCCAATGCCACTGAGCACGCCACCGGCCATGCCAGCGATCGCATCACCGATACGGCCGCCGACGCGGACCGGAGGCAACGAGCGCGTCATCAGCATCACCGGGCACCACAGCGCCAGGAAGCCGCCCAGCAGCGCCTTGAACCAGTCCATGTCCAGCTGCGGCAGCACCATCACGCCCAGCGGAATGCCGGCCAGCCCGCCCAAGACGAAGGGCAGCAACAGGCGCAGGTTGAAGCCACGGCGCACGGTGAACACAGCCACCAGCTGACCGACCAGCGCACCAAACACCGACAGCGTCGCCGCCAGCCGCGGCTCCAGTCCCCATGCCCAGAACGACATCGCCACCATGCCAAAGGCGAAGCCGGACAGGCCCTGCACGAATCCGGCGACGATCGCGCCCAGCGCGACCAGCAGATACACCGACTCCATCACCACCTCGGTTGCAGCCGCGCGACTATCCTGCCGCGCCCACCTGTGCAGCGTAGTGCGCCGCGAGGTGCTCGACCAGCGCACGCACTTTCGGCGCCAGCGCACGTGCATGCGGATACAGCGCGAAGTAGCGGCGCTGTCCCGCATGCCAGGCCGGCAACACACGGATCAAACGACCGGCGCGCAGGTCTTCCTGCACCGTCAGTGCGGTGAACAGGCTGATGCCCATTCCCGCCAGCGCGGCGGCATACAGCGCCGGCGTCGCATCCACGCGCAGGCGTTGCCCGGCCTCGATGCTCGCACTGGCGCCGCGCGGCCCCTGCAACTGCCAGGGCGGCATTGACGGCGTGGGACTGAAGCCCAGCAGCGTGTGCTGCGCCAGATCCGATGCCTGACGCGGCAGACCATGATGCGCCAGATAGGCCGGTGCAGCGACCAGGATGCGCGGGCAGCTGGCCAGTTCGCGCGCGACCAGCTGGCTGTCCGGCAGCGAGGCCGCGATACGCAGCGCCAGGTCAAAGCCACCACCGACGACATCGACCAGTTGATCATCGGCCGACAGATCAAGCGCAACCTGCGGGTAGCGCTGCAGGAACGACGGCAGCCAATGCGGCAACTCCTGGCTGGCCACGACCTGCGGCACGCTGATGCGTACGATGCCACCGGGCTGCGCTTGCCCGGCACGCACGCGATCATCCGCTTCCTGCAGGCGATCCAGCAGCGCTGCCGCCTCGCGGTAGTAGTCGCGACCGGCTTCGGTCAGTGACAGCCGGCGGCTGTTGCGATCGAGCAGTCGCACCTGCAGATGCTCTTCCAGCTGCCGCAGTTGCCGTGACATCGCCGAGTGGGTGGTCCCCAGGCGCTCGGCAGCAGCAGTGAAGCTGCCTGCGTCGACGATGGCGCGCAGCGCACGCAGGGCGGCGAAGTGATCCATCGGCGAGCGACTCCAGGTGACGGGGCCCACGGCATGCGGGCCCCACCAGCTTATCAAGCGCCGTCGCCGGCCTTGCGCACCGGCAGCGCCAGGATCGCGTCGGTGCTCATGACATCACCGAAGGCGTCTTCGATCTGCGCCAGCGAGGCGTCATGCAGCGCGCGATGATCGATGCGCTGGCCACTGGCCAGGTCCAGGTCGCGGCTGGCGCTGGCATCGGACGATACGATCACCCGGTAGCCGCGCGGTGCCGCCGCCGCGTCGCGCGCAGCACCGGCCACACAGGCATGGGTCTGCAGGCCGGTGACGATCAGGGTGTCGATGCCGGCATCCTTCAGCACCGTGTCGAGCATCGCGGCCGAGTTGCCAGCGAACACGCTGACATTGTCCTTCTGCACCACGGTCTCACCCTTGCGCGGCTGCAGGTCGCGATGGAAGGCGGCATTGACGCTGCCCTGCGCGAACAGCGGTGCACCGGCCGGCAACACATGCTGCACGTGGATCACGCGGATGCCGTGAGTATCGGCGAACTCGACCACCCGCCTGGCCTGGCGCAGTGCGGCCACGCCATCGGGAATGACCATGCGGCCACCAGCAAAGCCGGGCGCGGCGCTGGCATCGAAGTATTCGTTCTGGAAGTCGATCACCAGCACGGCGGTCTTCGCTGCATCCAGCGAGGCCGCGACCGGCGCGCCGGCCATGTGGCGGATGGTGGGATGGGACGGTTCGGCGGCAGCGACCGGGGCGGTGGCGGCCATGCCGATCAGGCTGGCCAGGCCGAAGGCGGTGAGGTTCATGGGAGGGTTCCTGTGCGGTGGGTGTGGGGCACAGGATGCGGAGCGATTGGCGCACGAACCAGCCGTGCGGGGGCACATGACCTGTGCGAAAACCGCACAACCGATCATTCCGTCATCCACGCATGGCGTGGATCTACCGGAAAACGCAACGGGGCGCCCGAAGGCGCCCCGCTGGGATCCAACCGAGGCCGACCGGCCGCTTACAGGCGGCTGGCGATGGCCTTGGCGAAGCTCATGGTGGTGCCGGTGCCGCCCAGGTCGCCGGTCAGCGAGTCCTTGGCTTCCATGGTCGCCACGATGGCCTTGCGCAGGCGCTCGGCGTTTTCCGGCTGGCCGATATGGTCCAGCATCTGCGCGGCTGCCAGCAGCAGCGCACACGGATTGGCCTTGCCCTGGCCGGCGATGTCCGGCGCGGTGCCGTGCACGGCTTCGAAGATCGCCGCATCCTTGCCGATGTTGGCACCCGGGGCCAGGCCCAGGCCGCCGACGAGGCCGGCGCACAGGTCGGAGATGATGTCGCCGAACAGGTTGGTGGTGACGATCACGTCGAACTGTTCCGGACGCATGACCAGCTGCATGCAGCAGTTGTCGACGATCATTTCCTGGAATTCGATGTCCGGGTACTGCGCGGCCACTTCACGGGCGACATTCAGGAACAGGCCCGAGGTCGACTTGATGATGTTGGCCTTGTGCACGGCGGTGACCTTCTTGCGGCCGGTGCTCTTGGCCAGCTCGAAGGCGTAGCGCACGATGCGCTCGGAGCCCTTGCGGGTGATGCGGGTGCCGGAGAAGGCGGTCTCGCCGTCGGCCGACACTTCCTGGCCTTCGGCCAGGTACGCACCTTCGGTGTTCTCACGAACGGTGATCAGGTCGACGTTGTCGAAACGCGACTTGGTGTTCGGGAAGGTGTGGGCCGGACGCACGTTGGCGTACAGGTCGAAGTGACGGCGCAGGCTGACGTTGATCGAGGTGAAACCACCACCGACCGGGGTGGTCAGCGGGCTCTTCAGCGCGACCTTGTTGCGCGCGATCGATTCCAGGGTCACCGCCGGCATCAGGTCGCCGTGCTTTTCCAGGGCCACCAGGCCGGCGTCGGCGTCTTCGTACTCCAGGCCAGTCTTGAGCTGGTCGAGCACGAACAGGGTGGCGTCCATGATTTCCGGGCCAATGCCGTCGCCGCGGATGACCGTAATTTTCTGCGTCATTGATCGATGTTCCGAACAGGGGGAAAAACGCCGTCCGGACGTGCCCGGAAACGCCGGCGCAAAGGAAGTTTCACCGGCAATTATGCCTTAGCCGGGCCCGGCTACCCAAGTAGACCATGGTCCTGACCCCGGCAAAGGCATAATTGCCCGCGCATTCCTCCTCTACCCCCGCCTGTTGGCGCGCCCCTTCAACAAGAAGGGGCTCTTGGGCGGTTGGATCGCGGGAAATGCCCCGGCGCTACCTCAGTGCTCGTGCGCTGCCGGGGCGGCGGCGCCGCCTTCGAGCTGGTCGAGGAAGTCGACCGCGCGACGCAGGTGCGGGATCACAATCGAGCCACCCACCACCAGGCCGACCGAGAAGGTCTCGAAGAACTCCTCGCGGGTCACCCCGGCGTCCTTGCACTGGGCCACGTGGTAGCTGATGCAGTCGTCGCAGCGCAGCACCATCGAGGCCACCAGGCCCAGCAGTTCCTTGGTCTTCACGTCCAGCGCACCGGCCTGGTAGGTCTGCGTGTCCAGCGCGAAGAAGCGCCGCACCACCTGGTTCGGCTCGCCCAGGATGCGCTCGTTCATGCGCTTGCGGAACTCGGTGAACTCGGCGATGCGGTCCTTGCTGCCGTCGTCGGCCGCGCTCATGCCTGGCCCTGCCCGGCCAGCAGCGGCTCGAGCTTGCCTTCACGGTGCAGGGCCATCATGTCGTCGTAGCCGCCCACATGGACGTCGCCGACGAAGATCTGCGGCACGCTGGTACGGCGGGTCTTGGCCATCATCTTCTCGCGCTCGACCGGGTCCAGGTCGATGCGGACCTCGGTCCACTGCTGGCCCTTGCTCTTCAGGAAGTTCTTGGCGGCCACGCAATACGGGCAGACGGCGGTGGAATAGATGGTGATGGCGGGGGCACCGCCGGCGGTCTGGGCTGTCACGGGAAACTCCACGATGGATCGACGGTCTACATATGGTACCGGTGCGCTGGAATTTCCACGCCACCGCCGCAACACTGTGGATTAACGAATGGTTGCCCCCTGCCCTGCCACGCTTGGCGCGCCCCGCCCGAGGACCTCCTGCTTGCGAGCCCTGCTGCTGACTACCGCCGTCACCCTGGCCCTGGCCACGCCGCTGGCCCAGGCCCAGGAGAAGCTGCCCGACATCGGCTCGTCGGCCGGCGAGCTGCTGACCCCGGCCCGCCAGGCCGAGTACGGCGCGATGATGCTGCGCGAGCTGCGCAACTACGGCTACCTGCTGGACGACCCGCTGGTCAACGACTGGCTGCAGACCATGGGCACCCGCCTCGGCTCCAACAGCGACCAGCCGCGCCAGCCGTACACGTTCTTCGTGATGAAGGACCGCCAGATCAACGCCTTCGCCACGCTGGGCGGCTACATCGGGGTCAATGCCGGCCTGGTGCTGACCGCCGAGCGCGAGGACGAGGTGGCCGCGGTGCTGTCGCACGAAATCGCCCACGTCACCCAGCAGCACGTGCTGCGCGGAGTCGAGCGCGCCCAGCGCGACCAGATCCCGATCCTGCTCGGCATGCTGGCGGCGGTGGTGGCCGCGCAGGCCAGCAACAGCACCTCCTCCGGCAACGCGACGATGGCCGCGATCAGTTCCGGCATGGGCCTGATGCAGCAGCGGCAGATCAACTACACCCGCTCCAACGAGTCCGAGGCCGACCGCCTCGGCATCCGCACCCTGTCGCGCAGTGGCTACGACGTGGATGCCATGGCCGGCTTCTTCGAGCGGATGGCATCGGCGATGCGCGGCAACGAGGGCGGCTACAGCGTGCCCGAGTTCCTGCGCACCCACCCGGTCAACATCACCCGCATCAGCGAGGCCAAGGCCCGCGCCGAGCAGATGAAGAAGGACACGGTGCTGCTGACCACCACCACCCCCAGTGGCGAGCGCAGGGAGCGCGTGGACCCGACCGATCCCAGCCTGGCCGAACCCCTGTTGCGCGGAAACAACCCGCTGCTGCCCAGCAGCGTGCTGCGCATCCCGATGGGCCAGCTCAGCCGCGGCGCCAGTGGCGACTTCGACTGGGCGCGCGAGCGCCTGCGCGTGCTCAGCGCGGACTCCACCCCCGAGCTGGAACGCGAGTACGCCGATCTGGCCAAGCGCCAGAAGGACGGCCTCAACGATGCCCAGCGCTATGGCCAGGCGCTGGCGGTGATGCGCAGCGGTCGCGCCGGCGCCGCCCAGGCCCGGCAGACCCTGGCAGGCCTGCTGCAGACCCGCCCGGACAATCTGTGGCTGGCACTGGGGCTGGGCGAGGCCGAATCGCGTGCGGGCCAGACCGCCCAGGCCAACAGCCGCTTCGAGCAGCTGCTGCGCCAGCACCCCAACAGCCGTCCGGTGGCGCTGACCTATGCCGAGATCCTGAACGAACAGGGCAGCCGCGAGGCCGGCCAGCGCGCGCAGGCCATGCTGCGGCCCCTGCTGTCGCAAAGCGGTAACGATCCGGTCTTCCAGCAGCGGTACGCCCGCGCCAGCGAACTGGCCGGCGACAGCGTGCGTGCCAGCGAGGCCTACGCCGAGGCGGCCTTCCTCAGCGGCCGGCCGGAACAGTCGCTGATGCAGCTACAGGCGCTCAAGCGCAATCCGGCGCTGGACTATGTCGGCCGGGCACGGGTGGATGCGCGCATCGAGGCGATCACCCCCACCGTGCTGGAGCTGCGCCGCCAGGGCGTGCAGGACCCGGATCTGGACCGCCGCTGAGCGCTGCATGACCGGCCGATGGCAATCCAGGCCGGTTCCGGCCAGGCAGTCACAAACATGTCATCAAACCGTAGTCTACTGGCACCACTCCAGTAACCGAGCCCTACGGTGTCCTCGTGCAGAAACGCATCCTGATCGTCGATGACGAGCCCGCGATCCGTGAAATGGTCGCCTTCGCCCTGCGCAAGGGCGATTACGAACCGGTCCACGCCGGCGACGCCCGTGAGGCCCAGACCGCCATCGCCGATCGCGTCCCCGACCTGATCCTGCTGGACTGGATGCTGCCCGGCACCAGCGGCCTGGACCTGGCCCGTCGCTGGCGCAAGGAAACCCTGACCCGCGAAGTGCCGATCATCATGCTGACCGCCCGCGGCGAAGAGAACGATCGCGTCGGTGGCCTTGAAGCTGGCGTCGACGACTATGTGGTCAAGCCGTTCTCGGCGCGCGAACTGCTGGCCCGCATCCGTGCGGTGATGCGCCGCGCCCGCGAAGATGACGAGGACGGCAGCGTGGCCGTCGGCCCGATCCGCATCGACGGCGCCGCCCATCGCGTGTTCGCCAACGACCAGCCGGTGCCGATCGGCCCCACCGAATACCGCCTGCTGCACTTCTTCATGACCCACCCCGAGCGCGTCTACACCCGCGCCCAGCTGCTGGACCATGTCTGGGGCGGCAGCGTGTACGTGGAGGAGCGCACCATCGACGTGCACATCCGCCGCCTGCGCAAGACGCTGGAACCGTTCAACGCCGAAAACATGGTGCAGACCGTGCGCGGCGCCGGCTACCGCTTCTCCACTGCTACCTGAGTCTCGTCGTGCCGGCGCCACGCACCTGCGGGTGCCGGCGCCGGCAACTCTGCTATAACCCTCGGTTCACCCCAGTGAACCGCCGCACCTCAACGACGAGATCGCAATGCCCCGCCACATCCGCTCTGCCTGGTTGAAGACCCTGGCCACCGTTGCCGCGGTACTGCTGTTCGCCGGATTGGTGGGGTGGTTCACGGGCCATCTGTGGTTGTGCATCGCACTGGGCGCACTGGCCACGCTGGCATGGCATTACTGGCGCCTGCGCAGCGTGCTGCGCCGGCTGACCGCGCGCCAGCGCTGGGACACCGCCGAAGAAGGCACCGGCGTCTGGAACGAGCTGGACCGCCTGCTGTACCGCAACCAGGTGGAAATGCGCGTGCGCAAGCGCCGCCTGCTGGACATGCTGCGCAGCTACCGCGCCGCCGCCGCCGCGCTGCCCGATGCCGTGGTGGTGCTGGATCGCAACAGCCAGCGTGTGCAGTGGTTCAACGAAGCGGCCACCGCCCTGCTCGGCCTGCATCATCCGGGCGACCTCGGCGAGGCCCTGGTCGAACGCCTGCAGCCGATGCCGCTGGCGCATTGGCTGGCTGGTGGCCGCAATGCCGAGCCGATCCTGGACGTGCCCTCGCCGGTCGATCCGGCGATCCGCCTGAACCTGCGCCTGATTCCCTATTCGTCGGATTACTGGCTGCTGATCGCCCGCGACGTCAGCAAGCTGCTGCGCCTGGAACAGGTGCGCCGCGATTTTGTGGCCAACGTTTCACACGAACTGCGCACGCCGCTCACCGTGGTCCACGGCTACCTGGACATGATGGACCCGGAGGATTTCCCGGGAACCGGTCCGATGCTGGAAGAAATGCGCAAGCAGAGCCAGCGCATGGCCCAACTGGTGGAAGACCTGCTGACGCTGTCGCGCCTCGAGTCGCAGGAACACAGCGAGGAAGAGACCGTGGCCATGCAACCGATGCTGGCCACCCTGCGCCGCGAAGCCGAAGCGCACAGCCAGGGCCGCCACCAGATCAGCATCGACGATCTTGCCGGCGTTGACCTGCAGGGCTCGACCAAGGAACTGCACAGCGCCTTCTCCAACCTGGTCACCAACGCGGTGCGCTATACGCCGGCCGGTGGCCGCATCGCCGTGGAATTCCGCCGCGAAGGCGACGGCGCCGTGCTGGCAGTGCGCGATTCCGGCTACGGCATCCCGGCCACCCACCTGCCGCGCCTGACCGAACGTTTCTACCGTGTCTCCAGCAGCCGCTCCCGCGAAAGCGGTGGTACCGGCCTGGGCCTGTCCATCGTCAAGCACATCCTCGGCCTGCACCATGCGCGGCTGGAGATTGAAAGCGAGGTTGGCAAGGGCTCGGTGTTTTCCTGCCATTTCGATGCCGACCACGTGCGCCCGCGCGAGTCCGCCCCCCCTGACTTCCATCGAAGAATGACGCCATGAGCAGCCTCGGATCCCTCCCCCTCCCCGTGAGCCCGGACAACGATCCGCTGCGTGACCCGGCGCTCTACATCAACCGCGAACTGTCGCAGCTGGATTTCAATTTCCGCGTGCTGGCCCAGGCGATGGACCCGCAGGTGCCGCTGCTGGAGCGGCTGCGCTTCATGTGCATCTCCTGCACCAACCTGGACGAGTTCTTCGAGATCCGCGCCGCCGCCGTGCGCCACGCGCAGGAATTCGGCCTGCCGCCGGCGCCGGACGGGATGAGCCCGCAGGCCATCCTCAATGCCATCCACGACCGCGCCGCGGAACTGGTGGACCAGCAGTACCGCTGCTGGAACGAGACGCTGCGCCCGGCGCTGATGGAGGCCGGCATCGGCGTGCTCGGCCGCCATTCCTGGACCGACCGCCAGAAGCGCTGGCTGCGCGCCTACTTCCGCAACGAGATCATGCCGGTGCTGTCGCCGCTGGGCCTGGACCCGGTGCATCCGTTCCCGAAGATCCTCAACAAGTCGCTGAACATCGTGGTGGTGCTGAAGGGCACCGACGCGTTCGGCCGCGCCGGCCATCTGGCCATCGTACGTGCGCCGCGCTCGCTGCCGCGCATCATCCAGCTGCCGGAGAAGCTCGGCGGATCGCAGAACTTCGTGTTCCTGTCGTCGGTGCTGTCCACCTTCGTCGATGAGCTGTTCCCCGGCATGGAAGTGCAGGGGGCCTACCAGTTCCGCGTTACCCGCAACTCCGAGCTGGTGGTGGACGAGGAGGAAGTGGAGAACCTGGCGCTGGCACTGCGCGACGAACTGGTCGACCGCGGCTACCGGCCGGCGGTGCGCCTGGAAATCGCGCAGGACATGCCACGCGACATCGTGCGCACCCTGCTGCAGAATTTCGGCCTGACCGAGAACGCGGTGTACCGCATCGACGGCCCGGTCAACCTCAACCGCATCATCCAGCTGTACGACCTGATCGCGCAGCCGGACCTGAAGTACCCGCCGATGACCCCGCGCACGCTGCGCGACAGCGACGGCATCTTCGAGACGGCGGCGCGCCAGGACCTGCTGCTGCACCACCCGTTCGATGCCTTCACCGCAGTGCTGGACCTGATCCGGCAGGCGGCGATCGACCCCAACGTACTGGCGATCAAGCAGACCCTGTACCGCACCGGCAAGGATTCGCTGATCGTCGACGCGCTGATCCAGGCCGCGCGCAACGGCAAGGACGTGACCGTGGTGGTTGAACTGCGCGCACGTTTCGACGAAGAGGCCAACCTGGGCCTGGCCGATCGCCTGCAGGAAGCCGGCGTGCAGGTGGTGTACGGCGTGGTCGGCTACAAGACCCACGCAAAGATGCTGCTGATCGTGCGCCGCGAGGGCCGCAAACTGCGCCGCTACGTGCACCTGGGCACCGGCAACTACCACAGCGGCACCGCCCGCGCGTACACCGACATCAGCCTGATCACTGCCGATGCGGACATCGGCAACGACGTGCACCTGCTGTTCCAGCAGCTGTCCGGGCTGGCCTCGAAGATGAAGCTCAAGCGCCTGCTGCAGTCCCCCTTCACCCTGCACACCGGCATCCTCGGCCGCATCGAGCGCGAAACGCGCATTGCCGCCGCCGGCCGCCCTGCGCGGATCATCGCCAAGATGAACGCACTGAACGAACCGCAGGTGGTGCGCGCGCTGTACGCCGCCTCGCAGGCAGGCGTGCAGATCGACCTGATCATCCGCGGCGCCTGCACCCTGCGCCCGGGCGTACCGGGCATCTCGGACAACATCCGCGTGCGCTCGATCGTCGGCCGCTTCCTGGAGCACAGCCGCGTCTACTGGTTCGGCAACGACGGCGCACCGGAGATGTACTGCGCCAGCGCCGACTGGCTGGAACGCAACCTGCTGCGCCGTGTCGAGACGTGCTTCCCGATCCTCGACCCGGAGCTGGCCAAGCGCGTGTACCGCGAAGTCCTGCAGAACTACCTGGACGACAACCTCAACGCCTGGGAACTGGATGCCGACGGCATCTACCACAAGCGTGCCCCGGCACACGACGAAGCCCCGCATTCTGCGCAGATGGCATTGATGCAGGGGCTGTGAGCCGGTGTGTCGACCAAGGTCGACACCTACCAGGAGCGGCAGGCACCGATTCTGGTCGGGATTGGATCAGTGTCGACCAAGGTCGACACCTACCAACAGCAGCGGAATTCTGTCGAAGGCGGGGTGGGTCCGGTGGCAGGGGTGTGAGCCGCATGGATGCGGCGACCAAGCCCCCATGGACGGGTTAACGGCGTCCCCTGCCATCGGACCCACCCCGCCATCCTACGGATAGCCCGCTTTTGCTTTTGCTTTAGCCGTTGCCGTTGATTCGGCGGGTGCAGGGCGCAGCCCTGCCGCACTCCCCTCTTCCAAAATGTGAAGGCCGCGCGGTGACGAGCACACCGCCCCTTCGGCTAACATTCGTCCATGCCGCATACCACCACGACTCCGCCCGCATTGCAGGATGGCGACCTGCTGGCCGCCATCGACCTTGGCTCCAATAGTTTCCACATGGTCATCGCGCGCTACACGCTCGGCCAGCTGCGGGTGATCGACCGCCTGCGCGAGACCGTGCGCATGGCCGATGGCCTGGATGGCAAAGGTGGGCTCTCCTCCGCTGCGCGGCAGCGCGCGCTGGAATGCCTGGCCCGCTTCGGCCAGCGCATCCGCAACGTGCCGCCGCACCGGGTGCGCGCACTGGCCACCAACACCGTGCGCCAGCTGCGCTCTCCGCAGTCGTTCCTGGTTCCCGCCGAAACCGCGCTTGGGCATGCCATCGAAGTGGTCAGCGGCCGCGAAGAAGCGCGCCTGATCTACCTGGGCGTGGCCCACGCGCAACCGCCCAAGCCCGGCCAGCGCCGGCTGGTGATCGACATCGGCGGCGGCTCCACCGAGTTCATCATCGGCATGGGCATGCAGACCCTGGAGCGCGAAAGCCTGCAGGCCGGCTGCATCGCCAGCACCCGGCGCTTCTTCCCCGGCGGCAAGCTGAGCAAGAAGCGCTGGAAGGACGCGCTGGCCGAGATCGGCCGCGAGTTCCAGCCCTTCGCCAGCAAGTACCGCGCGCTGGGCTGGCAGGAAGCACTGGGTTCTTCGGGCACGCACAAGGCGATCAGCGAGATCTGCGCCACGATGAAGCTGAGCAAGGGCGCGATCACCGCCGAGGCCCTGCCCCAGCTGCGCGACGAACTGCTGAAGGCCAAGAAGATCGACGACATCCAGTTGCCGGGCCTGTCCAGCGACCGCCGCCCGATCATCGCCGGCGGCATCCTGGTGCTGGAGGCCGCCTTCCAGGCACTGGGCCTGCAGAAGCTGCTGGTCAGCAAGGCGGCGATGCGCGAAGGCATCCTGTACGACATCGTCGGCCGCGCCGGCGAAAACGACCTGCGCGATGAATCGGTGTCCGCACTCAGCCAGCGCTACGGCATCGATACCGTGCAGGCCGATCGCGTGCAGGACACCGCGCTGTCACTGCTGGAACAGGTGCAGGAACGCTGGCGGCTCGATGCCGACGACGCGCGGATGCTCGGCTGGGCCGCACGCCTGCACGAGCTGGGCCTGATGATCGCGCACAGCGGCTATCACGTGCATGGCAGTTACGTACTGGAACACTCGGATATCGCCGGCTTCTCGCGGCAGGAACAGCAGATGCTGGCCGCGCTGGTGCGCAGCCATCGCCGCAGCGTAACCAAGACCGCCTTCGACGCCCTGCCCGAGCGCCTGTTGCTGACCGCTCGCCGGCTGGCCGCCCTGCTGCGCCTGGCGGTGCTGCTCAATCGTGCCCATGAGGACGATCCACTGCCCGCGCTGGAACTGACCGCCGACGACAACCGCCTGTCGCTGATCGTGCCGCAGGCCTTCATCGATGCCCGGCCGCTGCTGCGCGCCGATCTGATCGGCGAGACCGACGGCATCGCCGGGCTGGGCATCCAGTTCCGGCCGTTCGTGGCCTGAGGCTCACGCTTTCCCACGAGGGGAAGAAGGTCACACACCGTTACGATTCGCGCATGCGTCCCCCGTTGACCTGCTGCGATGCAGCAGATCATGTCGGGGGAGCGCATTCAGGGCTACAGCTAAGCGACTGCTTTTGTTGAGCTTTCGTGAAATCTGACGATGAAGCCTGGTACAAATCGACACGCCCTCTTTACATGGCATTAACCAACGAGACTACTATCGGGTCATCGGTCCGCTTATCGGCGGCCGATTCCTTCGACGCCCCTTTTGGCGTCCCTGCACGACCTGAGAGAGAGAGAGCTCGTCATGACTTCACGCACCACCCCCCTGGGGCAGGCCATCCGCTACGCCCTGGCAACCACTGCGACGCTGGCCGCGCTGCCTGCGTTCGCCCAGAGTGGCAGCACTGCCGCGCCGACCACCCTGGATCGCATCGAGATCACTGGCTCGCGCATCCGCCAGGTGGACGTGGAGACCGCACAGCCGGTCCTGGCACTGAGCCGGCTGGACATCGAGCGCCAGGGCTTCAGCTCGGTGGCCGACATCCTGCAGAACGTCACCGCGATGGGCAGCCCGGCGATCAGCCGCGCCAACGCACTGAGTTCGGGCGAAAACACCGGCGGCACCTACATCGACATGCGCAACCTGGGCGCGCAGCGCACCCTGGTGCTGGTCAACGGCAAGCGCCTGGGCATCAGCACCTCGGGCCTGCAGGACGTGTCCTCGCTGCCGGTGTCGGCGGTGGAACGCATTGAAGTACTGAAGGATGGCGCTTCGGCCATCTACGGTTCCGATGCGATGGCCGGCGTGATCAACATCATCACCCGTTCCAACGTCAACGGCGTGACCGCCAACGTCTACCACGGCCAGTACAGCGAAGGCGACGGCGCCCGTGACCGCTTCGACGTGGTCGGCGGCTGGAGCAATGACCGCGTGTCGCTGACCCTGGCACTGGAGCACTCCGAAGAAAAGAGCGTCTGGGCCAAGGACCGCTGGTTCAGCAAGTACGGCGTGAGCGACCGCCACCCGAACGATGCCTCCAACTGGACCACGCTGAGCCAGTGGGGCCAGGTCACCGGCCTGAAGGGTGGCCCGGGCTGCACCAACACCAGCCAGGGTTGCGGCTACTCGCTCAACCGCGGCGCTGATCCGACCAACCCGGCCAACTACCACCTGACCGACGCGACCCCGTTCACCGGCGATGTCAGCAACGCCAACGAGCAGATGCACGTCATGTATCCGCTCAAGCGTGACTCGGTGTACTTCGACGGTCGCTTCAAGATCACCGACCAGGTCAACCTGCGCACCGAATTCGGCTACAACAAGCGTTCGGCCGAGCGCCAGATTGCAGGCTACCCCCTGCAGTCCAGCTCGGTGTCCATCTCGGGCGACCCGACCGCTACCGGCCTGATGTCCAAGGACAGCTACTTCAATCCGTTCGGCAACCAGCACGGCTATGCCAAGCCAACCGACGTGGCCTGGAACCGCCGCACCTGGGAAATCCCGCGTGTGAGCACCAGCGAACTGAAGACCTACCGTGCGGTAGTGTCGCTGGATGGCAGCTTCGAGATCGGCCAGCGCTACTTCGACTGGGACGTGGGCTACCAGTACAACCGCAACGAGCTGACCGCTACCGCCACCGGCAACCTGCACAAGAAGCGCGTGCGTGACGCCGTGGGTCCGTCGTTCCTGGATCCGGCCACCGGCAAGGTGATGTGTGGCCGTCCGGGCGCGGTGATCAGCGGCTGCACGCCGTGGAACCCGCTGGTGCCCTACGGCAAGAACGATCCGAACGGACTGACCGGCAATGAAGAACTGATGGCCTGGCTGTTCCCGGCGGAGCACACCACCGGCCGGACCACCACCAAGAACGCGTTCGCCAACCTGTCCGGCAGCATCATGACCCTGCCGGCCGGCGACCTCGGCTTCGCTTTCGGCGTGGAAAGCCGCAAGGAAGATGGCCGCTACACCCCCGATGCCCTGGCCCAGACCGGCGCTACCACCAACCTGGCCGCAGGCCCGACCGGTGGCAGCTACAACGTGAAGGAAGCCTACCTGGAGCTCAGCGTGCCGGTGCTGGCCGACCTGCCCGGTGCGCGTGAGCTGAGCTTCAGTGCCGCCACCCGCTACTCCAAGTACAACACCTTCGGCAACACGCTCAACAGCAAGTTCGGCTTCAAGTGGAAGCCGATCGACCAGCTGCTGGTCCGTGGTACCTGGGCCGAAGGCTTCCGCGCACCGACCATCAACGATCTGTACGGTGGCGGTTCGGAAACCTTCGCGCAGTTCAGCGACCCGTGCGACACCGTGTTCGGCTCGGCCAAGGGCAGTGCTGAAGTCCGCTCGCGCTGCGCACGTGACATCGCCGATGCCGCCAACTTCCGCCAGCTGAAGCAGGGCAACACGCCGGTAACCACGGCACAGGATGCGACCCCGACGCCGTTCGTTTCCGGTTCCAACCCACTGCTGGTTCCGGAAACCTCGACCAGCAAGACGCTGGGCCTGGTGTGGAGCCCGACCTTCGTCAGCAACCTCAACGTGGCGCTGGACTGGTGGAAGATCCGCATCGACAACACCATCGTCGGTGACAGCCCGAACCAGATCCTGAAGGACTGCTATGAGCAGGGCATCGAATCGCGCTGCAGCCGCTTCACCCGCGACCCGTCCAACGGCATCGTCACCGGCCTGAAGTTCGGCAACCGCAACGCCGGCTTCGCCGAGACCGAAGGTTACGACCTGGATGTCAGCTACCGCGTCGACACCAGCTACGGCAAGCTGAGCGCAGGCTGGACCAGCACCTATGTGAGCAAGAACGTCTACCGCTCCACCAATGATGTCCGTGATGCGATCACGCCGATCAACGGCGTGGCCAACACCATCGGCACCGCCACCAGCCTTGCCTTCCGCGTGCGCTCGAACCTGGTGCTGGGCTGGGATGTGGGTGACTTCGGCGTCAGCTGGACGGCACGCTACTACTCCGGTGTGAAGGAGCGCTGCCTCAACGCCTCGCGGTATCCGGACGAATGCTCCGATCCGACCTTCCTGGCTCCGTGGCTGAAGTCGCCGACCGCTTACAACGAGCGCGGCGCGGTGACCTTCCACGACGTGCAGTTCCGCTACAACCTGCCGTGGGATGCCACCGTTTCGGTGGGCGCGAACAATGTGTTCGGCAAGGAAGCTCCGGTGATGTACAGCAAGCCGAACTCGTCGTTCTCCTACTACGGTGGCTACGACATCGGTCGTTTCATGTACATGAAGTACCAGCAGCGCTTCTGATCCATCCACGCTGTTGAAGCTCGACGACCACGGCCCTTCGGGGCCGTGGTTTTTTTCTGCCCCGCGCAGACTGTCGCTTTCCACATTGACCCTGATGCGTTCAATCAGGGGCACGGTCCTCTGCGCTGCGTCCGCCGCAATGCCACAGGTTGGAGCAATCGGTTGATTTGCTTCTGCTTTGTGCAGAAGCGTCACGGCCGTCTGCGGTGCTTTCGTCGCTTGCCCATACGTCTCCGCGCCCGCCTTCACTAGGTTCGAACATCCACCGCCGCGGTGGAATTGACGCAGCCCCGCTTGGCTGTGTTCCGAAGACTTCGAAGACTGAGAGAGAGACCCATGACCATCCGTATTCCCGAACTCGGGTTGGCGATCCGTCGTGCACTGGCGTTGGCGGCCACCACCACACTGGCCGCCCCCGCATTCGCCCAGCACGCACCGGAAGCCACCACGCTGGACCGTATCGAGATCACCGGTTCGCGCATCCGCCAGGTCGACCTGGAAACCGCACAGCCGGTGCTGACCATCAGCCGCGCCGACATTGAGCGGCAGGGCTTCAATTCCGTCGCGGACATCCTGCAGAACCTGACCGCGACCGGCAGCCCCGCGCTCAGCCGCGCCAGCCCACTCAGCAGCGGCGAAGCCTCCGGCGGCAGCTACGTGGACATGCGCGGGCTGGGGGCGCAGCGCACGCTGGTGCTGGTCAACGGCAAGCGCCTGGGCATGACCACTTCGGGTTACCAGGACATTTCCAGCATTCCCGCCGCTGCCGTGGAGCGCATGGAAGTACTGAAGGACGGCGCTTCGGCCATCTACGGTTCCGACGCGATGGCCGGCGTGGTCAACATCATCACCCGGCGCAACGTCCAGGGTGTGACTGCCAACGTCTACCATGGGCAGTTCAGCGAAGGCGACGGTGCCCGCACCCAGTACGATGTGGTTGCCGGCTGGTCGAATGACCGCGCCTCGATCAGCGTCGCCGCCGAGCATGTCGAAGAGAAGGGCGTATGGGCGAAGGACCGCGGCTTCAGCGCCTACACCTATACCGATCGTCATCCGGACGATGGCTGGACCACGGTCGGCCAGTGGGGGCGCATCGTCGGCTTCAAGGGCCCGGGCTGCAGCAGCGCCCGTGGCTGCAGCTATTCACTCGATCGCGGCAGCCAGCCGGGCGGGCCGGACAGTTTCCACCTCAGTGACAACACACCGTTCACCGGTGACGTCAGCAACAGCAACGAACAGATGCACGTGCAGACGCCGATCAAGCGCGATTCGCTCTTCGTCGACGCACGCATGGACCTGAACGACCAGATCCGCTTCAACACCCAGTTGGCCTACAACCGACGCACCACCACGCGCCAGGTTGCCGGCTATCCGTTCCAGTCCGGTGCAGCCGGCATCACGCCGATGTCCGCCGACAGCTGGTTCAACCCGTTCGGCAGCCACCACGGCTATGAACGCCCAAGCGATGTGCACTGGAACCGCCGCAGCTGGGAGATTCCGCGCGTCAGCATCAGCGAACTGACCACCTGGCAGGGTGTCGCAGCGTTTGAAGGCAGCTTCCAGTTCGTCGGTCGCGAGTTCGATTGGGAAGCCGGCTACCAGTACAACCGCAGCGAGCTGGAGCAGCGAGCCACCGGCAACCTGCACAAGCAGCGCGTCGCCGATTCCACCGGTCCTTCGTTCTACAACCCGGCCACCGGCAAGGTGGAATGCGGCACACCGGACGCGCCGATTGCCGGCTGCAAGCCCTGGAATCCGCTGGTGCCGTATGGCCAGGATGACCCGTACGGCCTGACCGGCAACGGCGAACTGCAGGACTGGCTGTTCCCCGAGGAACTCACCCGTGGCCGAAACACCACCCGCAACCTGTTCGCCAGCCTCAGTGGCGGCCTTGCCACGCTGCCCGCCGGGGAACTGGGCTTCGCCCTGGGCGTGGAGAGCCGCCGCGAGGAGGGTCGCTTCATTCCCGACGCGCTGGCCCAGACCGGTGCCACTACCAACCTGGCGGCGGGCCCCACCGGCGGTGGCTACCGTGTCGACGAGGCCTATCTGGAGCTGAGCGTGCCGTTGCTGCACGACCTGCCCGGTGCACGCCAGCTGACCCTCGACACGGCGACGCGCTACTCCGACTACACCACCTTCGGCGGAACCCTCAACAGCAAGTTCGGCGTCTCCTGGAAGCCGATCGACCAGTTGCTGGTCCGTGGCACCTGGGCCCAGGGCTTCCGTGCACCGACCATCGCGAATCTGTACGGTGGGGGTTCGCAGACCTTCACCACCGGCTTCCGTGATCCCTGCGATACCGTCCATGGCGCGGCCGCCAGCAGCCCGGAGGTACGTGCACGCTGCGCCGCCGACATCGCCAACGCAGACAGCTACCGCCAGCTAGGCCAGGGCAACGAGCCGATCACCGGCAGCAGCGGGCAGACGCCCCTGCCCTTCACCAACGGCTCCAATCCCGACCTGAAGCCGGAAACCTCGACCAGCCGCACGCTGGGCCTGGTCTGGAGCCCGACGTTTGCTGAAGGACTGAACATCGCGCTGGACTGGTGGAAGGTCCGCATCGACAACACCATCGTTGCCGACCATCCCAATGACATCCTCCGCGACTGCTACGAACTGGGCATCGCCGAGCGCTGCGGCAGCTTCACCCGCGACCCGGAACTGGGCATCGTCAACACGCTCAGCTATGGCAGCCGCAACAGCGGTTTCCGCCAGGCCGAAGGCTATGACCTGGAGATCGGTCACAAGTTCGAAACGTCCTGGGGCACGCTGAGCGCCGACTGGAAGACGACCTATGTGGTGGCCGCGGAAGAACGGACCACCAACGAGGCGGATGCCCCCCCCATCCCCAGCAATGGCATCGCCACCAACGGCGGCATCGGCTTCCGTGTGCGCTCCAATGCGTCATTGGGCTGGGAACGTGGCAACCTCGGCCTGGGTTGGGGCCTGCGCTATTTCTCCGCGGTCAAGGAACGTTGCCTGGATGCGGCCACGTACCCGGGTGAGTGTTCGCACCCGGGGCAGCGCGCACCGTGGTTCAGTGGCAGCCGTGACTACAACCGTCGCGGATCGGTCACCTTCCACGACGTGCAGGCACGCTACAACCTGCCATGGGATGCGACCGTCTCGATCGGTGCCAACAATGTATTCGGCCGCCAGGGGCCGGTCATGTACAGCCAGCCGAGCGCCAACTTCTCCTACTACGGTGGCTTCGACATCGGTCGTTTCATCTACATGAAATACCAGCAGCGCTTCTGATCCACCGCGCTCCCTGCACCACCGCCACGGCCCTTCGGGGCCGTGGCTCCACGGGAACCGGACCGCCGTCATCCCGTGGTCGCAAAGCGGTCATATCCGCTACATCGCCAGGCCCGAGCATGCCGGAAACCCGGAGGCCCGCCATGCGCTATGCCATCGTCACCGAGACCTACCCGCCGGAAGTGAACGGCGTTGCCCTGACCGTGCAGGGCCTGGAGCAGGGACTGCGCACTTCCGGCCATGACATCGACCTGATCCGGCCACGCCAGGCCAGCGAAGCGCTGGACTCGGCGCCAGGCACGCTGCTGGTTCCGGGTGCCGCATTGCCACGCTACCCCGGCCTGCGCTTCGGCCTGCCTGCACCGATCCGGCTCAACCGCCACTGGCAGCAGCAGCGTCCCGATGCGGTCTACATCGCCACCGAAGGCCCGCTGGGCTGGTCGGCGCTGCGCACCGCGCGCCGCCTTGGCATTCCAGTCGCCAGTGGTTTCCACACCCGCTTCGACGAGTACCTGCCCGACTACGGCGTCGCCTGGCTGCAGGCCGCTGCGATGCGCTGGATGCGCCGGTTCCACAACCAGGCCGACGCAACGCTGGTACCCACCCGCGAACTGCAGCAGTTCCTCGGCGAACAGGGTTTCGAACGTGTACGCCTGCTGGCACGTGCGGTCGACAGCCAGCAGTTCGATCCGGGCCGGCGCGACCCGGGGCTGCGCGAGGAATGGGGCGTGGACGGCAATGGCCTGGTCGCGATCCATGTCGGCCGCATCGCCGCGGAAAAGAACCTTGGCCTGGCGGTGAGAGCCTTCCGGCGCCTGCAGCAGATCCGGCCCAAAGCCCGCTTCGTCTGGGTAGGTGATGGCCCGGCCCGCGAAAAACTGGCACATGAAAACCCGGATTTCATCTTCTGCGGCATCCAGCGCGGCGAGGCCCTGGCGCGGCATTTCGCCAGCGGTGACCTGTTCCTGTTTCCCAGCCGCAGCGAGACCTTCGGCAACGTGACCCTGGAAAGCATGGCCAGCGGCCTGGCCACCGTCGCTTTCGACTACGGTGCGGCCCGCGAATACCTGCGTGATGGCGAGAACGGCGCGGCCGTGGAAAACGATGAGCAGTTCATCGAGGCAGCCGTGCAGTTGGCCGCCGATGATGCACGGCGCCGCGAATTCGGCAGCAGCGCCGCGCGTGCGATGAAGCGCCTGCATCCACAGCAGGTGGTTGCCGAGTTCGATGCGCTGCTGTCCGAGCTGGCCCAGTCGCGGAGGAGAGGCCATGCGCACCACGCCGCTTGAGCTGTTGGCCGGCCGCGAGGCGCGGCTCTGCCGCCGGGCCAACCACTACTGCCGTCGTCGCCGCGTGCGTCGCCTGTTCTCGGTCATCAGCCGTCTCGGCGATGGCGTGTTCTGGTACGTGCTGATGGGCGCGCTGGTGCTGCTCGACGGCTTCGACGGACTGCGCGCCTCCGTGCACATGGCCGCCACCGGTCTGGCCGCGCTGCTGCTCTACAAAGGCCTCAAGCGCTGGACCCGGCGTCCCCGCCCGTATGCGGCCGATCTGCGCATCCGTGCCTGGGTGGCACCGCTGGATGAGTTCAGCTTCCCCTCCGGGCACACCCTGCACGCGGTGTCGTTCACCATCGTCGCGTTGCCCTACTACCCGTGGCTGGCACCGCTGCTGGTCCCGTTCACCTTCGGCGTCGCGCTGTCGCGGGTGGTGCTGGGCCTGCACTACCCGTCCGATGTACTGGCCGCCACCGGCATTGCCATCCTGCTGGCATCGGCCAGCCTGGCCTGGTTGCCGCTGCCGGTGTGATGGCCGCCACGCATGGCCCGGCGCTACCGTCATCGTTGATGGCCTAGAATGCAGGCATGACCACGCTGTTCATTTCCGACCTGCACCTGGACCCCAGCCGTCCGGAGATCACCGACCTGTTCCTGCGCTTCCTGCGCGAACAGGCGCCCGGCGCCGATGCGCTGTACATCCTAGGCGACCTGTTCGAAGCCTGGATCGGCGACGACACGCCCTCGCCCGCCGCCGATGCAGTGGCCGACGCGCTGAAGGTGCTCTCCGACAGCGGCGTGCCGGTGTATTTCATCCGCGGCAACCGCGACTTCCTGCTCGGCGAAGACTATGCGCGCCGTGCCGGCCTGCGCATCCTGCCCGACCCGTGCGTGATCGAGCTGTACGGTCGCCCGGTGCTGCTGCAGCACGGTGACCTGCTGTGCACGGACGACATCCCCTACCAGCAGTTCCGTGCACAGACGCGCGACCCGGCATTCCAGGCGCAGTTCCTGTCGCAGCCGCTGGCCGCACGCATCGCCTTCGCGCAGAAGGCACGCGACGCCAGCCAGGCCCGCCAGTCGGAAATGAAGCAGGGCGATCGTGCGCAGTTCGAGACCGTGACCGATGTGGCTCCGGCCGAAGTCGACGCCACCTTCGTGCGCCATGGCGTGGACACCATGATCCACGGCCACACCCATCGCCCGGCGGTGCACACGCTGCAGGCCGGTGGCCGCACCTGCAACCGCATCGTGCTGGGCGACTGGTACGAACAGGGATCGGTACTGCGCGTGGATGCCGGCGGCTGGTCGCTGGATACGCTCGCGCGCGAATGATGGATCGCAGGGTGCCAACCAAGGTTGGCATCTACCAGGGCAGGTGCACGCACCCGGGTAGACGCCGACCCCGGTCGGCGACTGGCTTCAGCGGAAGGCCGCGATGGTGGCCTTGGTATTGACCAGCACGCGCTGGTTGTCGGCGGTACTGGCATTGCCCATCGGGATGCCGTTGTAGCTGATGTTCGGGTTGGACCAGTAGTTCAGGCGCGGGCAACCGGCCGAGCAGTCATAGGCCATGATCGTGCGCCAGCGCGAACCGGAGGACGGCTCGTAGCGATAGCCGTGCCCATAGGCATAGGGCGACGTGCTGGGATCACTGGCGATATCGTGCCGCGCACTCTGCAGATGGCCGATCTCATGCGCGAAGGAGTAGTAGCCGGTCGCGCAATCCCAGTACACCGCCGCGAAGGCCGTCGATGCCGTCGAGCCGATGCCCGAGGCCAACCCGCAGTAGCTCGTGTTGTTGATCAGCAGGACGCCGACATCGGCCGCGGTGTTGTTGCGGCTGGTGTGGATGCTGTCCATGTAGCCGTCGCTGGTGTTGCGGAAGCGGGTCAGGTCGGTGGTGAAGTTGCCGGACTCGGTGTAGTTGGTGGTTTCATAGCCGGCCAGCTGCAGGGTGATGCCAACGTTGCTGTTGACGTAACCCTGGTTGGATTCGGCCACCGCCAGCTGCACCAGCGACTGCATGTTGCCGCCATAGGCCGTTACCGCTGCATTGGTCGCCACCACCAGCACGCGGATGGTGGCTGGGGTGCCGGACGAGGCCTGCGCGATGCCGATGCGGTCATTGTTGCCCATCGGGATTTTCGGCAGCTGGTTGTAGTCGGCCGGATGATCGGCCGGCATCCGCGATTCATCCACTTCCACCAGTACATGGCGGTTGCCCAGCGGACGCAGCCGGTAAAGCTTGCCGTCCTTGCGGATCGAGCCGGTGAGGGTGTTGCCCGAACGCACCAGGATCACTGAATTGCCAGGATCATCCTGACCGTTCGAAGTGGCGGCAGTCAGCCGATCGGACGGCGAGCGCAACTGGCCGTACCAGATGCTGCCGCCATCGGGCAGGGCTTCCACCTTGCTGCGCACCGCCTGCACGCGCTGGCCAAGCAGTTCGAACTCCAGTTGCGGCTGCGCGGTGGCAGCAGCGTCGACACGCACTTCCTGTACCGTCGCGGTGGACGGGGTGGCCAGCAGCTTGCCCAGCGCGGGCTCACTGTTTGCCGATGCCCGGCTGATGACCGTCACCGGCTCGAACAACGGTGCCGCATGCGCGGCCGCTGCCACCGACAAACCCAACACCAGGCCACCTGCCGCTTTGCCAATCGATCTGGACAACATTGCGTCGCTCCTTGAATGATGTGAACAGCGTTGATGCAGCACGCCCGGGTTTGCCGGGTCTGGCCATATGGCCTGCGCGGGTCGTGTGAATTCAATAGAAGATGGGAATGAAAATCAGGAACTGTGATCGACCGCATCTGCGTTAAGTAAGGTCAAAAGCGTCACTACACTTCGTCAATACACCGCTTTCGCGCTACCGTGACGCAGTCACGACGGGACATGCACATGGCACCATCGCAGGACACGGATGAAGATGTCGGCATGCTGCGGATTGGCCTGTTCTTCGATGGCACCCGCAACAACGCACACAACCTGGCACGCGGTCGCCCACAGGTTCCGCAGCCACGTCCGGCGCAGCTGCGCGCGGATGATGATTCGACCTACCAGAGCCGGCTGACCAGCAGCTACGACAACGGCCTGACCAACATCGCGCGCCTGCAGCAGCTGTATCCGGACAGCCGCCGCAATGCGATGGGCGCACCTTCGTTGTCGATCTATGTGGAGGGCGTGGGCACCCGCGATGATGCCGATGATGATCTGATCGGACTGGCCTTCGGTATCGGTGCCAGTGGCGTTCGTGCGAAAGTGCAGCGCGCGCTGCAGGTGCTGCTGCCGGCGGCACTGGCCGAGCTGTCCGCGCGCTGGCAGCGACCGTTGCGTGGCGTGCAGCTGGATCTGTTCGGCTATTCGCGCGGCGCTGCCGCGGCACGTGATATCGCCAACCAGCTGCAGGGCTGGGACAGCGCGCGCTGGCGCCAGCTGCTGCAGGGCGCCGGCCTGTCCTGCACTGCGGACTTCGCCCCCGCCACACCGGTGCTGCGCTTCATCGGACTGTTCGACAGCGTGGTCGCAGTCAATGGCGGCCGCGCCGATGAGCAGCCGCAGCTGGCCCTGCACAGCGGCATCGCCGGTCGCGTCGTGCAGCTCACTGCACGCGATGAACACCGCCAGCACTATCCGCTGACCAGCGTGGCGCCGCCATTCGCCGAGATCGCCCTGCCCGGTGTGCATGCCAACATCGGTGGTGGCTACAACCAGCTGGAGGAAGGCCCCAAGCTGCTCAGCCGACCGCGCCGGCAACAGTTGCGCCGCCCAGCGGTTGCCGACTACCAGGTCCCACCATTGGCGTTGCTGCAGGCCACCACGGCCTACGCTGAAACACAGGCCGATGCCGAACGCTGGCGGCAACAACTGGGCGTTGGGGAAAAAGAGATCTGGGTGGATGTCTGGCACCAGTGGCAGCAGCAGCGCCGTGCAGGCAGCCGCAGCGTACTGTTGTCACCGGTGCTGTATGTGACTGCCGCGGTGGTGCTGCGTCGGCGCATCGACTGGCGTTATCAACTGATCGCACTGCAGGTGATGCAGCAGCAGGCCATCGATGCCGGCGTGCAATGGACCGCCAATGCGGCCGGAGTTCCCGGCTGGGAGCTGCCGTCGGCCCTGCAGCCGATCGCACGCCGCCTGGTGGCCGGACAGCCGCTGACGCAGACACAGGAGGCGCTGCTGCGGCGGCGCTACCTGATGCAGTCAGCGCACTGGAACTTCGATGCACTGGGCGACACCGCACTGACCTACGCCGCCGATGCCGGCGTCAGCGAACTACCGTACCGGCCGGGTCCCGGCCTGTTCTACATCAACCGGCCGACCGTGGACGGCAAGCGCGTGGTGTTGCCGAATGCATAAGAAAAAGGGGACGGAGGGGATTAAGTCGTTTGTGGCATTAACGACTTAATCCCCTCCGTCCCCTTTTTCTCAACCCGCCTGCTCGACCAGGTTGGCGAGCTCATCCGCATCGAAACCAGCCAGCAGGCGCGCTTCCATGTTGAACGGCCCGTGCAGGTAGCCGCCGGCGTACTCCACCAGCAGTTCCTTGAAACGTGTGCGCGGTTCGACACCGGCGCGATCGCAGTACCAGCGGTACCAGCGCGAACCGGCAGCGACGTGCGCCACTTCCTCGCGCAGGATCACTTCCAGCACATCGGCGGTTTCGCCATCGCCGACATTGCGCAGCTTCTCGATCATGCCCGGCGTCACGTCCAGGCCGCGCGCCTCCAGCACGCGCGGCACCAGCGCCATGCGTGCCAGGCCATCGTGCGCGGTCTTTTCGCACATTTCCCACAGGCCGTTATGCGCTGGGAAATCGGCATAGTCGTGGCCATGCACCTGCAGGCGTTCGCGCAGCAGCATGAAGTGCCGCGATTCGTCGTCGGCACAGCTGACCCAGTCGGCATGGAATGCCGACGGCAGGCCGCGGAAGCGGTACACCGCATCCCAGGCCAGGTCGATCGCATTGAGTTCGATATGGGCGATGGCATGGATGAAGGCGGCCCGCCCTTCCACACCGCCCAGTCCGCGCCGCGGCACTTCGCGCGGGTGCACCAGCACAAGTTGCGCCGGCCGGCCCGGCATACGGATCGGCTCCGGCGGTAGCGCATCGGCGGCCACTCTCAGGCGACCGGCACGGAACGCAGCGGCGTAGGCCTGGGTCAGCGCAACCTTGCGCAGCGGGTTGGCTTCGGCCAGGCACTGCTGCGCGGCGCGCAGCAGGTCGCCACCAACGTCGGGCACGTCAACCACGCCTGGACCTCAGGCGCGGCGCTTGTGCTTGGCATCGTCCGAACGCAGCTGCTGGATGCGCTCGAAGTAGCCCGGCTCGATACCGGTCGGGTAGTGGCCGTTGAAGCAGGACGAATCGAAGTTGCGCAGCGCCGGGTTGCCCTCGCTCACTGCCGCTTCCATGTCTTCCAGATCCTGGTAGATCAGCCAGTCGCAGCCCAGGTGGGCTTCGATCTCTTCCACGCTGCGGTTGTGCGCGACCAGCTCTTCTGCAGCCGGCATGTCGATGCCGTAGATGTTCGGGTAGCGCACCGGCGGCGCCGCGCTGGCCAGGTAGACCTTGCGTGCGCCTGCATCACGGGCCATCTGCACGATCTGCTGGCTGGTGGTGCCGCGCACGATCGAGTCGTCCACCAGCAGCACCACGCGGTTGCGGAACTCCAGGTGGATCGGATTGAGCTTGCGGCGCACCGACTTCACGCGCTCGCCCTGCCCCGGCATGATGAAGGTGCGGCCGATGTAGCGGTTCTTGATGAAGCCTTCGCGGTACTTCACCCCGAGCACGTTGGAGATCTCCAGCGCGGCGTCGCGCGAGGTATCCGGGATCGGGATGATGGTGTCGATGTCGTGGTCCGGGCGCAGGCGCAGGATCTTCTCGCCCAGCTTGATGCCCATGCGCATGCGCGCCTTGTGCACCGACACGTTGTCGATCATCGAATCCGGGCGTGCGAAGTACACGTACTCGAAGATGCACGGGGTGTGCTCGGCCGGCTCGGCGCAGATCTCAGAGAACAGCTCGCCACGCGCGGTGATCACCAGCGCTTCGCCCGGCTGCACGTCACGCACGCGCTGGAAGCCCAGCACGTCCAGCGCGGCCGACTCGGAAGCGACGATGTATTCGTCACCTTCGGCGTGGCTGCGCTTGCCCAGCACCAGCGGACGGATGCCATGCGGATCGCGGAAAGCCACCAGGCCCAGGCCCAGCACCACGCTGACCACCGCATAGCCGCCCTTGCAGCGGCGGTGCACGCCAGCCACGGCACGGATGGCCGCTTCCGGGCTGAGCTGGCGCTGCTGCTCCAGTTCGTAGGCGAACACGTTCAACAGCACTTCGCTGTCCGAATCGGTATTGACGTTGCGCCGGTCCTGTTCGAACACCTGCTGGCGCAGCGCCTCGGTGTTGATCAGGTTGCCGTTGTGGGCCAGCGCGATGCCGTACGGCGAGTTGACGTAGAACGGCTGTGCCTCGTCCATGCCTTCCGAACCGGCGGTCGGGTAGCGCACATGGGCGATGCCGACGCTGCCTTCCAGGGTGGACATGGTGCGGGCATCGAACACATCGCGGACCAGGCCGGTGGCCTTCTGCACCCGCAGGCGGCTGCCATTGACGGTGGCGATGCCTGCTGCGTCCTGGCCGCGATGCTGGAGGACGGTCAAGCCGTCATACAACTGCCCGGCGACGTTCTGGTTGCCGACGATTCCGACGATGCCACACATGGTGCGAAGTCTCCGCTGGGCTTTGCCCAGTTACAAGGAAGGTGGCCGTACCTGGCCGCGGTGGTCGCCGCGCGCGCGGTCGACATTGGCCGGATCGCCCGGCTCGATACTGTCCGGCAGTGCTGGGGCGTCCGGACGCACTTCGGCCGGATCGTAGGAATCGCCCTGTTCCGCTTTCGCAGGCCGCAGCCATCCGCTGCCTGCCACTACCTGGTTGAGGATGCCATTATCGCCTGCCGCGCCCGGCTTTCCCAACCCGGCGCCTGCGTTCTTCCCCAACTCCATCAATGCAGATGGGGACAGGGCGTCGGTCGGCAAGCCCTTGGGCAGCAGATCGGCGCCGGGAACCTCCCAGTGCGGCAGCTTGCTGTTCATCCAGGCAACGGTGGGGTTCAGCAGTGGGCGCACCGCCGAACGCTGCCAGGAGGGCTCGGCGGTCAGCGGGGTGAAACTGCCCAGCAGCAGCAGGATCGCGGCGATCAGGCCGCCCCGCACAGCGCCCAGCACCCCGCCCAGCAGGCGGTCCAGGCTGGTCAGCATGCTGCGATGGACCAGGGCCTTGATGACCATGCCGATCACCGCGACCACGATCATCACGCCGATGCCGACCCCCAGGTAGCCACCGACGAAGTGTTCGCCACCGGGGGCCGCCGGGGCGGCCCACCAATGGGCGGCATCATTGCCGAAGGCGAAGGCCGCCCACGCGGCCAGCAGCCACGACAGGGTGCCGATGACGATTCCCACAAAGCCGCGCAGCATCCCCAGCAGGGTGGAGGCGGCGATCACGATCAGCAGCACCACGTCGATCATGGCGCCCCGCTCCTTCGGCGGCGCTGGCAACGGGGCTGCGCGTGGGTCATGGGTGCGGTCGCACCATGCCGGCCACGCCGACCTTGGCGGCGACCTGCGCCTTCAGCTGCTCGGCATCGGCGCGGTTGGCCACCGGCCCGACGCGGACGCGATGCAGGGTGCCCTTGTCCGTGCGCACCTGTTCAACGAACGCGCTGAAACCGGCGGCGCGGACCTTGTCGCGCAGGGCATTGGCATCGTTGGCCTGACCGAACGCGCCCAGCTGCACGGCAAAGCCGACGCTGCTGGCAGCCGGTGCCGCCGGTGTGGCTGGCACCGTCGCCGGCTTGCTGGCGGTGGCCTCCGGCTTCGGCTCGGGCTTCGGCGCAGGCTTCGGCGGTTCCGGCCTGGCGGCCGGGGTGGTCGTTGCGGTCGGCGTACTCGGCGGCAGGCTTTCGCTGCGGACCGGGTTGCTGCTGGCCGACGGCGCAGTGGCTGCGGACGGGGTGCTGGCGCTCGGCGTAGCGGGTGACGGGGTGGCCGCGACCGGGGCACTGCTGCCGGCCGCCGCGTCCAGGGTGATCACTTCGGCCTTCACATCCGCCCGGATCTTCACCGCCTGCAGGCGGGCCGCCTCGGCCTGGGCGCGGTCGGCATACGGCCCGACCCGCACACGCCAAGCCTGACGGCCGCCGATGGTGGCGGTTTCAGTGAAGCCCGGCAGCTGCGAGCGCTTCAGGTAGGCGATCACGGCATCGGCGTCGGCCTTGCTGCCGTAGGCACCGAAGGTAACCGCATAGTTGCCGGCGGCGACCGCCGGCGACGTGTCCACGGTCGGCGGCGTGGCAGGCGCTGCGGCCTCCGCAAGCGGTTTGGCCTGGCCGGTCTGCAGCCCCGTGGCACCGCCCGCCGGGGCCACCAGCGGCAGTTCACGGGTTTCGAACTGGCCATCGGCCGGTGCATCCGGCGCGGCGATCGGCACATTGGCGACGCCGCTGTCCGGTGCCGGTCCCTTGACCAGCATCGGCAGGAAAATCACGGCCAGTGCCACCAGCACGATGGCACCAATCAGACGCTGTTTCAGAGGCGTATCCACGTGAGGCAGGCAACTGTCCGGAGATTGCCATCGATTATACGGGTGCCGGACCGGACGGCGTCGGTGTTGGCTGAACGCGTATCAGGCGGCGTCCTGCAGCCATTGCAGGGCGGCGGCGGCGGTATGGAAGGAGCCGAACACCAGTACCCGGTCCCCACGTTCGGCCTGGGCCAGTGTCTGCGCCAGCGCCTGTTCGACGCTGTCAGCCAGCGCCGCCGTGGCGGCGGCCGTGCCGGCCAGGCGTGCCTGCAGCTGGGCGGCGCTCTGCCCGCGCGGGCCTTCCAGCCCGGCCAGGGTCCACTCGCCCACCACGTCCTCCAGCGCCTGCACCACACCCGCTGCGTCCTTGTCCTGCAGCGCGGCGTACACCGCCAGGGTGCGCCCGGCCGAGACCTCGGCTTTCAGCGCACGCGCGAGCTGGCCCGCGGCCTGCGGGTTGTGGCCCACGTCCACACGGATCTGCACGCCGTCGCGCTCGAATGCCTGCAGCCGGCCGGAAATGCGCGCCGCCGCGACACCGGCAGCCCACGCCGCGCGCGGCACCGGCTTGTCCAGCGCGCGCAGCGCGGCGATGGCGGCGCCGGCGTTGGCCAGCTGGATCGGGCCGGCCAGCGCCGGGGTCGGCAGTTCCATGCGCAGGCCGACGTCGCGCCAGCGCCAGCGCTGGGCATCGATCGGCTCGTAGAAATAATCGCTGCCGCCACGGATCGCGTTGGCACCCACCAGATAGGCACGTGCGAGCACGCTGGACGGCGGATCGGTCTCGCCCAGAATCACCGGCTTCCAGCCACGGATGATGCCGGCCTTCTCGGTGCCGATCGCTTCGCGGTCCTCGCCCAGCCACTCGGCATGGTCGATGTCCACGGTGGTGATCACCGCCACGTCGGCATCGACGATGTTGACCGCATCAAGGCGGCCACCCAGGCCCACTTCCAGTACCGCCAGATCCAGCCCGGCGTCGGTGAACAACTGCAGCGCGGCCAGCGTGCCGTACTCGAAATAGGTCAGCGTGGTCTCGCCCCGCGCGGCCTCGATGGCGTTGAACGCAGCGACCAGCGCGGCATCGTCCACGTCCTGGCCGTCGATGCGCACGCGCTCGTTGTAGCGCAGCAGATGCGGCGAGGTGTACGCGCCGACCTTCCAGCCGGCGGCGCGCGCGATGGCCTCGATGAAGGCCACGGTGGAACCCTTGCCGTTGGTACCACCGACCACGATGGTGCGCTTGGCCGGCGCGCCCAGGCCCATCGCCGTAGCCACGGCGCGCACGCGCTCCAGGCCCATGTCGATGGTCGCCGGGTGCTGGCGTTCAATGTAATCCAGCCAATCGGCCAGGGTGGTCGGGGTGTTCGTCACGGCAATGCTTCCAGCAGGTACAGGTGGTTCGGTGTGGCGGGTCAGAGTGCGCGGTGCTTGGCTTCGCCGAAGAACGGCGTGTGGTGGGCGCAGTCGTTCAGGCGCACCACTTCCAGGCTGTCCAGGTCGGCGCCTTCGAGCAGGTTGAGCGTGGTCGGTGCCTGGCGGAAGGTCCACAGGCGGGAAATCGGCAGGCCCAGGACCTTGCACAGGATCACGCGGTTGACCGCGTCATGCGCGACCACCAGCAGGGTGTCGTGCTCGCCGAGGCCTTCGGTGGCACGGGCCAGGCCACGCCAGCTGCGTTCCAGCACCAGGCGCAGCGATTCGCCGCCGGGCATCAGCACGGTATCCGGTTCCTCGCGCCAGGCCTGCAGGCGCGACGGATCCTTTTCGTTGATTTCGCTGGCCAGCAGGCCTTCCCATTCGCCGTGGGCGATTTCCTGCAGCTCCGGCTCGGTCAGCAGCATGTCGGCGCGGGCGGCGCCAAGCGCCAGCTGCGCGGTGCGCTGCGCGCGCGACAGCGGCGAGGCAACGGCACGGGTGATGTCCACCGAGGCCAAGCGGGCGCCAAGCGCCTGAGCCTGGGCTTCACCGATCGGCGAAAGCGGAATATCGATCTGGCCTTGGTAGCGGCCTTCGGCGTTCCACGGCGTTTCGCCGTGGCGGGCAAGCAGGATGCGCATGCGTGCAAGGGGTCCTGGGGGGAGGAGGTTTCCGCGTTTCGTTCACATCCTGTGAAGTACGCGGAACAGGGATGATACCTGTTCGGCGCACCGGGCCGGGCAGCTAGGGATGCTGTGCAACCAACGACGTCGAAGCGGACAGCCACGTTCACTTTGCAATATGCAACTAATCTGATGGCATTGCTGGCACCCGACGTCCACGCTTGGAGCCTTTGCGGGCCGATCAATGTCCAATCGCTCCTATCTGTGCTGCAGCCCCCTGCCGGGCATCTATCCCAGCTTCGCCGTCGACTACGATTCCGACGTGCAGACACTGGCAAACGATGTCTACTGCATACCGCTGCTGTGGCCGGCGCTTTTTACACCCGAGGATTTCCAGCGGGCTGATTTCGAAGTCGATGGCGAAGTTGTGATCGGACAGGCACCTTCGGCACCCAAACAGAAAGTGCTCGAAACCCTTCGGCGCCGCCGCACAGGCGTCGTCCAGGCATTCAAGGGTATCGGTGATCTTGCTCCGTACGTGAACATGCTCGAGCGGGTGATTGAAGACGCACCGTATGAGTTCATTTCAATCGAAATGGACGAAATTGCCGCCCTGAACGATCCCGAGGAAGAGTTCTATGAAGCGTTCGAGCGCTTGTTGTCCGGATTGGATGCACCGGACGAAGACGTTTGCGAACAGCTGATCGCGCTGGCTGCAATGGAACACTGCTGGCCTATCCCATCCGTCCGCCTGCATCTCGACGGCCTTGAGGGCTCGGAAGATGACTACTGGAATCACTGCCGGGTGCTCGGAGCGGGCAGCGATGTGTCGGGAATGGGGCGCCCGGTTCCCTGGGAAACCGCTTAGGGCTGCTGACAAAAAACCCCGCGACAGACGTCGCGGGGTTTCAGTATTGCAGTAGATCCACGCCATGCGTGGATGCACCGCCCGGCAGTGTCTGCAGGCGTTGCCGGCCAGCGGCCGGCACTACCGCAACCGGTTTACTTCGCCAGGTTCAGTTCCTTCAACAGCTGCGGCGCCGGCGCCACTTCCTGCATGATCCACTGCATGTAGCGGCTGTCGACGGCGATCATGCGGGTCATCACCGGATCGAACACCCAGTTGGAGCTGACCGATTCCCAGTTGCCATCGAATGCCAGGCCGACCAGCTTGCCGTTGGCGTCCAGCACCGGCGAACCCGAGTTGCCGCCGGTGATGTCCAGGTTGGACAGGAAGTTCACCGGCACCGAACCAAGGCGCTTGTCTTCCAGGCCGCCATAGCGCTTGGCCTTGACCGCGTCGAGCAGCGCCTTCGGCGAATCGAACGGATCTTCGCCGGTTTCCTTCGCCGCTACGCCTTCCAGGGTGGTGAACGGGGTGTACTTCACGCCGTCCTTGCCATAGCCCATGACGTTGCCGAAGGTGATGCGCAGCGACAGGTTGGCGTCCGGGTAGACGAACTCACCCTGGCTCTTCTTGTAGTCGGCCACGGCCTGCAGGTACAGCGGACGCGCGGTCAGCGATTCGCCTTCGCGGATCTTCTTCTGCTCTTCCTGCTTCAGCAGTGCCGGCATGACGGCCACGGCGTACTGGATGGCCGGATCGCTGCTGGCTTCAAACGCGGCGCGGTCGGCCTTGAACCACTTCAGGCGGGTGTCCAGGCTGCCCAGCTCGGTGCCGCCCAGCTTGGCCACCAGCGACTTCACCGCAGCGGCATCGCTGCCGGCCAGCCACTTGTTCAGCACTTCGTTGTCACGCTGCGCGGCCGGCAGGGCCACGTACTGCTCCAGCCAGTAGGCCTGCAGCTGCTGGTCCATCTTCGCCACATAGCGGCGGTCCATCTGCTTGAGGCCACCTTCGATGGTGGTCAGGTCGCGTTCCTGGTAACCGGCTTCGCGCTCGGCATCCGGCTTGCTGCGCTCGATCGACAGGCGGTACAGGGTGATCGCTGCGCCAACGGCCGAGGTGTTGTTGAACTGACCGACGAACAGGTCGCGTTCGCGGGTCGACTTGCTGGTATCCAGATGCTTGAGCAGCTGTGCGTGTGCGGCCAGCGCCGGCTTGCCGGCAGCGCCCTGTTTCTTCAGCCACGCCAGCACGGCGGCTTCTTCAGCCTGCTTCTGTCCGGCCGCGTCGATGCGCTTGAAGCCTTCCAGCTGGCCCAGGTAGTTCTTGGCCACGTTGTTCATGCTGGCGGCGGTGGCGGCGTACTTCACCTTGACGTCGGCGTCGGCCTTGCCGGCGTCGGCGATCATCTTCAGCACCGCGTTGTAGTGCTTGGCGATGGTCGGGTAGGTGAAGCTGGCGGTTTCGTTGAACTCACCGGCCAGTGCGTAGCGGTTGGTGCGGCCCGGGTAGCCGGCCACCATCACGAAGTCGTCGGCGCCCAGCGGCTGGTCGGCGAACTTCAGGAAGTGCTTGGGCTGGTACGGCACGTTGTCGGCGGCGAAGGCGGCCGGCTTGCCGTCCTTGCCCACGTAGGCGCGGTAGAACGAGAAATCGCCGGTGTGGCGCGGCCACATCCAGTTGTCGACGTCGCCGCCGAACTTGCCGACGCTGCCCGGGGGCGCGTAGACCAGGCGCACGTCCTTGATTTCCATGTTGCGGAACAGGCGGTAGGTGTTGCCGCCGGAGAAGCTGTACAGGCGGCAGCGGAAGCCGGCGTCGGCTTCACAGGCGGCAACCTGGGCCTTGTCGAAGGCGTCCAGCGCGCGGCTGCGGGCCAGCGGGTCGTTGCCGGCGGCAGCGATGGCGGCCTTGGCCTGGGTGGTGACGTCGGTGATCTGGTCGAGCACGAACACGCGGGCGTTCGGGCCGGCGCTCAGTTCGTCCTTCAGGGTCGGCGCGTTGAAGCCGTCCTTGATCAGGTTCTTCTGCGCGGTCGAATTCAGCTGGATGGCGCCATAAGCGCAGTGGTGGTTGGTGACCACCAAGCCCTGCGGCGAGACAAAGCTGGCGGTGCAGCCGCCGAGGGCGACGACCGCACCCATCGGGTCGCCGGTCAGGTTGGCCAGCTGTTCCGGGGACAGCTTCAGGCCGGCCTTCTGCAGCGGGCCGGCGATTTCCGGCAGCTGCTGCGGCACCCACATGCCTTCAGCGGCATGGGCGACCTGGGCCAGCCCGAGGCTGGCGACGATGGAGAATGCAAGCAGGTTCGAGCGCATGGAGCGGCCCCTGGTAGTGGAACCTTCGATTGTAGCCCGCCGCCCTGCCCCGGCCCGAACCCCGGAAGTCATGCAATCGGATGCTTCCATCGTTCAGCGTCTCCACTGCGATCGGACGGAGGCGGGAGGCCAGGCCGATGCAGGACACGCCGTAAACCCCGCTCCGCGGCCCGGCCCAGCCGCTGGCGGCTGTGCGTTCTGGCGCTTGCGAAGCAGTGCTTCGCAAGCAAAGCGCCCTCACCCATGGGGGCTCGATCGCGCCATCCATGGCGCTCACGGTCCTGCATCGGCCTGGCCTCCCGTCTCCCGACAATTGCCTGGCCTCGGACGGTAGCGCCGGGCCATGCCCGGCGAGTGCAGCGGCCACGTTCGAAACGCCCGCCGGCGCACGCCTTTCGTTCCACCACTGCACCCGCAGCGCAACATGGGAAATCCGTGCGGCACCCTATAATCCGCGCTTTCCCCCTGATGAGTTCCACCTCGATGGCGCAGCAAACGATGAAGGCCCTGGTCAAGCGCGAAGCGGCCAAGGGCATCTGGCTGGAAGAAGTTCCGGTTCCGACCCCGGGCCCGAACGAGGTCCTGATCAAGCTGGAGAAGACCGCGATCTGCGGCACCGACCTGCACATCTACCTGTGGGACGAGTGGAGCCAGCGCACCATCAAGCCGGGCCTGACCATCGGCCACGAATTCGTCGGTCGCGTCGCCGCACTCGGCTCGGCCGTGACTGGCTATGAAATCGGCCAGCGCGTCTCGGCCGAAGGCCACATCGTCTGCGGCCACTGCCGCAACTGCCGTGGCGGCCGCCCGCACCTGTGCCCCAACACCGTCGGCATCGGCGTCAACGTCAACGGCGCCTTCGCCGAATACATGGTGATGCCGGCCAGCAACCTGTGGCCGATCCCGGACCAGATCCCGTCGGAGCTGGCTGCGTTCTTCGACCCGTACGGCAACGCCGCGCACTGTGCGCTGGAGTTCAACGTGATCGGCGAGGACGTGCTGATCACCGGTGCCGGCCCGATCGGCATCATCGCCGCCGGCATCTGCAAGCACATCGGTGCACGCAACGTGGTGGTGACCGACGTCAACGACTTCCGCCTGAAGCTGGCCGCCGACATGGGCGCCACCCGCGTGGTCAACGTGGCCAACCAGTCGCTGAAGGACGTGATGAAGGAGCTGCACATGGAGGGCTTCGACGTGGGCCTGGAAATGAGCGGCAACCCGCGTGCGTTCAACGACATGCTCGACTGCATGTACCACGGCGGCAAGATCGCCATGCTCGGCATCATGCCCAAGGGCGCCGGCTGCGACTGGGACAAGATCATCTTCAAGGGCCTGACCGTGCAGGGCATCTACGGCCGCAAGATGTACGAGACCTGGTACAAGATGACCCAGCTGGTGCTGTCCGGTTTCCCGCTCGGCAAGGTGATGACCCACCAGCTGCCGATCGATGATTTCCAGAAGGGCTTCGACCTGATGGAAGAAGGCAAGGCCGGCAAGGTCGTGTTGAGCTGGAATTGACCCTTCGGGTCAATTCCCCCGCATGTTTCCTTATCCCCGCGCCTTTGGCGCGCCCCCTTGAACATCAAGGGGGCTCTCCTCAAGTCGGGATCAGGAACGCTGCGGAATTGAAAAAGGCGCCCGATGGGCGCCTTTTTCGTAAAGCGTGCCAGGCAAGGCTGGCCCCTGCCGAAGCAAGGGTTATTTGCCCACGGCCACGCTTAGCATGACACGGCTGTGGGCCAGCTTGCCCGAATTGTCGCGGCCGTTGCCGTCGGTGCCGTAGTAGCCCAGGCCGACGTTGAACAGGCCGAACTGGCGCGCGACGCCGACGTTCCAGTCGGTGTAGTCCTTGGCGATGCCGTCCTCGAAGGTGCTGCGACCGACGTTGGCATTCAGGGTGAAGTCCTTCGGCAGGCCCCAGCTGCCGCCCAGGCCGAAGTACCAGCCATCGGTACTGCTGTTCCAGACATCGTTGGTGTAGGCCACCGTCAGCTTGTAGGTGTCATCCAGCGTGGTGGTGGTGATCAGCTCGTTGTAGTTCTGGTGGCTGGACTTCAGGTAGGTATAGCGGTTCAACAGCACATCGACGTTCACGCGCTCGGTGACATCCACGCCGTAGCCGATCAGGTAATCGACCTCGGTCTTCGGGTCACCCGCACCAAAGTCCACACCCGAGCCCCACACGCCGGCATACAGGCCAACCGGGCTGGTGTAGGTGAAACCGGCCTGCAGGGTCGGATCCTCGTCGGTCTGCGACACACCACGGAACAGGTAATCGGAAACGGCGGTGACGTTCCAGCTGTACGGCGATTCGTTTTCCTGGGCGCTGGCGGCGAACGGGGCGGCCAGGGTCAGGGCAGCGGCAATGGCGAGGCAGGCACGGGCGTGCTTCATGAGCGTCTCCGGTGGGGGCGGTGGCGTGGAAGGCGGGGAGCAGGCGTAGCGGCCGGAGCGGGACAGCTCCGGTTCACGAATTTTTAACCAGTTTGCTATTGCGATGCAACATGTGCCGGCCGTGGCGATGCTCCAGCCGGGCCGGTCGGCACGCGGCGATGCCCGGTAGAATCAGCGGTTTCCCCGTTCAGAGCCGTGCCCACGCCATGACCGACGCTTCCTCCGCCCTGACCCGCCACTACGCTGAGGAACTGGACGCCATCCGCGCCCAGGGCCTGTTCAAGTCCGAACGGATCATCACCAGCCCGCAGTCGGCCGAGATCACCCTTGAGGACGGCCGCAAGGTGCTGAACTTCTGTGCGAACAACTACCTCGGCCTGGCCGACCATCCGGACCTGATCCAGGCCGCCAAGGATGCGCTGGATACCCACGGCTTCGGCATGGCCTCGGTGCGCTTCATCTGCGGTACCCAGGACCTGCACAAGCAGCTGGAGAAGCAGATCGCCGACTTCTTCGGCAAGCAGGACACCATCCTGTATGCGGCCTGCTTCGACGCCAACGGCGGCCTGTTCGAGCCGCTGCTCGGCGAGAACGACGCGATCATTTCCGATGCGCTGAACCACGCCTCGATCATCGACGGCGTGCGCCTGTGCAAAGCCAAGCGCTTCCGCTACGCCAACTGCGACATGGCCGACCTGGAAGCGCAGCTGCAGGCTGCCGATGCCGCCGGCTGCAAGACCAAGCTGATCACCACCGACGGCGTGTTCTCGATGGACGGCTTCATCGCCCCGCTGGACGAGATCACCGCGCTGGCGAAGAAGTACAACGCGCTGGTCCACATCGACGAATGCCATGCCACCGGCTTCCTCGGTGCCAGCGGCCGCGGCTCGGCCGAAGTGAAGGGCGTGCTGGAGAAGATCGACATCATCACCGGCACCCTGGGCAAGGCCATGGGCGGCGCGCTGGGCGGCTTCACCTGCGCCAGCGCCGAGGTGATCGAGCTGCTGCGCCAGCGCTCGCGCCCCTACCTGTTCTCCAACTCGCTGCCGCCGCACGTGGTCGCCGCCGGCATCAAGGCCTTCGAGATGCTGGCCGCCGCTGACGACCTGCGCGACACATTGGCGCAGAACACCACCTACTTCCGCGAAAAGATGACCGCTGCAGGTTTCGACGTGAAGCCGGGCGTGCACCCGATCAGCCCGGTGATGCTGTACGACGCCCCGCTGGCGCAGAAGTTCGCCGAGCGCCTGCTGGAAGAAGGCATTTACGCGATCGGCTTCTTCTTCCCGGTGGTGCCCAAGGGCCAGGCCCGCATCCGCACCCAGATCAGCGCCGCGCACACGCGTGAGCACCTGGACCGCGCCATCGATGCGTTCACCCGCATCGGTGTCGAGCTGGGCGTGATCAAGGGCTGATCGCCCCGGGGTCGGATCCCCACGGGTAGCGCCGGGCCATGCCCGGCGGTTTCCCGATAGCCGCGCTATGCGCTCGCCGGGCACGGCCCGGCGCTACCGAAATGACGCGCGACGCGCGTCATTTCTTTTTCTTCTTGCCCTTCGGCTCGTCCTTGCTGGCCACCACCACCGGCTTGGCGGCAGCATCCTGGCCGTTGCCCTTGGCAACGCGGATGCCGTTGGCCTTCATCCAGGCATCGAACTCATCGGCGGTCATCTTCTTGTCGCCGTTGCTCATCAGGAAGCGGTAGCTGCCGCGGCCATCCAGCTCCGGGGTCTTCACTTCCACCACCGGTGTTTCAGCCGGCGTTTCCGCCTTGGCCACCTTCTTGTGGCCACCACAGGCGGTCAGCAGCACCATCGGCAGCAGCAGGCCTGCGCAGCGCAGGGTTTGGTTGAGGGTCGGGTGGTACATGGGCAGGCTCCGTTCGGGAAATTCAGCAACCAGGCGCCCCCTACGCCTGGAACGGTGGCCGGCAACCGCCGGCCGCGGGCGATGATCAGCCCGGTGCAGCGGCCCCCAGCCGCTGCTGGTCACTGACCTCAAGTAGCCGCCATTGCCCCTTGCCGAGATCGCCGAGCAGCAGCCCGCCGATCGCAACCCGGACCAGGCGCAGTACCTGCAGGTCGAAGGCCGCCAACAGGCGGCGGATGTGGCGGTTGCGGCCCTCGTCGAGGACCACCTCCAGCCACGCGGTCTTGTCGCCGCTGCGCAGCACGCGCACCGCCTGGGCGAGGAGGAACTCGCCTTCGTCCTCGACACCGGCGCGCAGCGCAGCCAGGGTGTCATCGTCGGGCAGGCGGTCCACCTGCACGTGGTAGGTCTTCTGCGGGCCGGTTTCCGGATCGGTCAGACGCGCGGCCCACTGCGGATCGTTGCTGAACAGCAACAGCCCCTCGCTGGCCTTGTCCAAGCGCCCGACCGGTGCGATCCACGGCAGCCCGGCGCCATCGAAACAGCGGTAGACGGTGTCGCGGCCGCGCTCGTCCTGCGCGGTGGTCACCACCCCGCGCGGCTTGTTGAGCATCAGGTACAGGCGCTGCGGCGCACCCATCGGCTGGCCATCGACCTCGATCGGCGGCGCCGGCTGGCCAATCGGGAACTCGGGATCCCGCACGATGCGGCCGGACACGCGTACGCGGCCCTCGGCGATCCAGCGCGCGGCCTCGCTGCGCGAGCAGACGCCGGCCTTGGACAGCACGCGCGCCAGGCCATGACGGACACCGGCGGCTGTGGCAGCGGGAATCGCACGCCCACGCGGTGCGTGGGAGCGGGCGGCGGGGGCGGCAGGTGGGCGGCGCGTGCGCAAGCCTCTGCTCCCCGCGACGCTTACTTCTTGTCGACCGGCTTGGTCTCAGCCGGTGCTTCGGCTGGAGCCGGGGTGGCGGCCGGAGCCGGACGTGCCTTGACCACACGCACGCCACGCGCCTTCATCCAGGCATCGAACTCTTCAGCGGTCATGCGCTTGCCGTTCTGGCTCATGTCGAAGCGCCAGGGCGTGTTGTCGAATTCGGTCTGCGGCTTGTAGGCCGCCGGATCGTTCGGCTTCACCGCCGGTGCGCTCGGAATGGCCTTGGCGATGTTCTGGCAGCCGTCGATGCGCAGGCGCTGAAGCACCTGGTCCAGCGACTGCGACGGATCGTAGTTGCTGCTCAGCACACCGGCCGGCATGCCCAGCTGGTTGCCACGGATGTAGAGCTCGTCGGCCACCGGCGCAATGGTCGTGGCCGGCAACGGCAGCGGCGAGGCGCTGGTGTTGACCGAGCAATCGACCGCAGCGTGGGCGGCGGGAATCAGGGCCAGCGCCAGGAAGGCGGCCGATGCAGAGCGCAGCATGAAGGGCATCCAGGAAAGGAAGTGACGCGGCGAGTTTAGCAATGCCGCGACAGCTTTCAAGCGCCACTTTCAATGAATACGGCAACTCATTGGTTTTACGAACAAAAACCCGACGAACGGTTGCCTGCGTAGCAGTAGATACCCGGATTCCGGGCCGCAGAAACAACAAGACCCGGCCGAAGCCGGGTCCTGCTGTGTCCTACAGGCAGAGCGTCAGAACTTAGTTCTGGACGTTCAGCTCGGTACGACGGTTCTTGGCGCGACCTTCCGGGTTGTCCGAACCATCCGGGTTGGTGTTCGGAGCAATCGGACGGCTCTCGCCGTAGCCGATCGGGCCGACCAGGCGACCGGCGTCAACGCCGTTCTTGGTCAGGTAGTTGTACACGGCGGTAGCACGACGCTCCGACAGCTTCTGGTTGTAAGCATCGGTACCCTTCGAGTCGGTGTGACCGGCAACTTCAACGCGCAGATCCGGGTAACGCTTCAGGATCTCGGTGGCTTCGCTCAGGATCGCCACGGCGTCCGGACGCAGGTTCGACTTGTCGAAGTCGAAGTTGACGCCCTTCAGGTCGATCGAGACCGGCACCGGGCAACCGTCCGGACCAATGGTCTGACCCGGCTGCGAGTTCGGGCACTTGTCGTCGCAGTTGTTGACGCCGTCACCGTCGTCATCCAGGTCGGCGCAGCTCGGGGCGACCGGAGCCGGAGCCGGAGCAGCCGCGACCGGAGCCGGGCCCAGCGGGATCACGACGCCGACCGAAGCCAGCACGTCGCCGAACCAGTCTTCGCTGGCAGCGTGGTAGCTCTTGTCGTCGAAGTCAGCGCGGTAGGCCACTTCGGCGCGGACAGCAACGCGCTTTTCGAAGGTGGTCTGCAGGCCGACGCCCAGCTTGGCGGCAACGTTGCCGTCCTTACGCTGGCGCGGACCATTGGCATTCAGCGCCGGGTACTCTTCTTCCGACTTCTGGTAGCCCAGGCCACCGACGATGTACGGGTTCCAGCCGCGGCCTTCCTTGATGAAGTGGCGACGCAGGTCCAGCGAGACGCCGTACTGCGACCAGTTCAGGTCCTTGTTCGAATCGAAGTTCGGGTTCTGATAGTTCAGCTCACCGTCCAGCGACCAGTTCGGGCTGATGAACTTGCCCAGGCCCAGGGTCACGAACGGAGCGTCATTGGTCAGACGGTCGCTGTCCTGGAAGTTGAAGCCGGCCGAACCGGTCAGGTACCAGCGGTCATCGAACTCCTGCGCCGAAGCTGCCTGGGCAAAAGCCAGGCCGCCCAGCAGCGCGGCAGTAAGGATCTTCTTGTTCATTGAGTACAGCTCCTATTTCGGGGGTATGAAACCGGTAGAGGCATGGGCCAGCACAAGTGCGTCGATGTACGACAGCCGATTCAGCACGCCACCGCCGCGAACATTATGCTCAGGCGGGTGAAGGCCATGTTAACAGTCCCGTAACATGTGAAGTGTTGCGCCCGACCGTCCACCGGTCCGACGTTGAAACCCTATACAGGATGATGAAAATCCGCAAGACCCTCACGCTGCAAGGGTTTGACGGGGTTTAGGCGGGGAAAACGACATATTGCGCAACGTACTGCATCACACGGTTCAGCGTGTTTGCGGAAAGGTGAGGAACCTTATGATGGAGCCACGAACCCAGCCGGAGCCGTGATGAAAGCCGTCGCCCTGAGTCGTGAATCCGCCCCTGCCCTGTGCGATATCCACCTGCCCCCGCCGCTGCCTCCCCGGGGGCGTGACCTGCTGGTCCGGGTCGAGGCGGTTTCGGTCAACCCCGTCGATGGCAAGCAGCGTGCCAGCACGGATCCGGCCACGCTCCAGGCGCCCCGCGTGCTGGGTTGGGACGCCGCCGGCGTGGTCGAGGCGATCGGCGACGAGGCCAGCCTGTTCGCCTCTGGTGACGAGGTCTATTACGCCGGTGATGTCACCCGCCCCGGCTGCAATGCGCAGTACCAGTGGGTGGACGAACGCCTGGTCGCGCGCAAACCCACCACGCTGGATTTCGCTGAGGCCGCAGCGCTGCCGCTGACCACGCTCACCGCCTGGGAGCTGCTGTTCGAGCGCATGCCCCTGCGCCTGGACGATCGCCGCCACGCCGGCCAGCACCTGCTGGTGATCGGCGGTGCGGGCGGGGTCGGCTCGATGGCGATCCAGCTGGCCCGCCATGCGGGTTTCGAGGTGATCGCCACGGCGTCGCGCGAGGCCTCGGCCGACTGGTGCCGGCAGATGGGTGCCCGGCACGTGATCGACCACCGGCAACCGCTTCAGGCCCAGCTGCAGGCGCTGGGCATCGACGCGGTGCAGGTCGCACTCAACCTGGCCGACACCGATCACTACTGGGACGAACTGGGCCTGTTGCTGGCGCCGCAGGGACACGTCGGCCTGATCGTCGAGCCACGTGGGCCGCTGCGGATCGGCGATCCCTACAAGGCCAAGTGCATCGGCATCCACTGGGAGTTCATGTTCGCGCGCTCGCGCTTTGCCACTGCCGACTGCATCGAGCAGCACCGCATCCTCAGCCGCACGGCCAGCATGATCGATGCCGGCCAGCTGCGCGGCACCCTCAGCGAGACGCTGGGCCCGATCAATGCGACAAATCTGGACATCGCGCATCAGCGCCTGGCCGGCGGACGCACGGTGGGCAAGCTGGCGCTGGCAGGCTGGGGCGACTGACGCGTCATGTAGCGCCGAGCCCATGCTCGGCTGGTGGTGCCAGGCAAAGCAGCCGAGCATGGGCTCGGCGCTACAGATTCCGCCTGTAGCGGCGGATTGGTCGGCATCTGTATCTATTGAAGTGACTGGATCGGGATTACGGTGGGAACAGATCCCCCTCCCCCGAGACCGCCATGCCCACCGCCCTGCCCCTGCGCATGCTGCAACTGATCGCCGGCCTGTTCCTGTACGGCTTCGGCGCCTCGCTGATGATCCGTGCCGCCATCGGCGTGGCGCCCTGGGACGTGCTGTCGCAGGGCATCGCCGCGGAGACGCCGCTCTCGTTCGGGCTGGCCACCAATGTGATCGGTGCGCTGGTGCTGCTGCTGTGGTGGCCGCTGCGGCAGAAGCCGGGCGTTGGCACCGTGCTCAACGTGATGCTGATCGGCCCGTCCGCGCAGTTCGGGCTGTGGCTGCTGCCGCCGGCGGTCGGCCTGGGCTGGCAGCTGGCGATGTTCTGCGCCGGCATGCTGCTGGTCGCGCTGGCCACCGGCCTGTATATCGGCGCCAAGCTGGGCCCTGGCCCGCGCGACGGCCTGATGACCGGCCTGCACGCCCGTACCGGCTGGCCGATCTGGAAAGTGCGCAGCCTGATCGAGGGCAGCGTGCTGCTGCTGGGCTGGTGGCTGGGCGGCAATGTCGGCCTCGGCACGCTGGCCTTCGCCCTGCTGATCGGGCCGCTGTGCGGAATGACGCTGGGCTGGTTCGGGATTGGCCGGCCGATGCCCGGACCGCGCCCGGCGAGCGCACAGCGCGGCCACGGGTAGCCGCGTCCCCGGGCATGGCCCGGCGCTACCGATTCGCCAGCCCTTGCTCCGGCCGCCGTTTCGCGGCACGCTTCGCGCTTCCGTACGCAAGCGTATCGACCATGTCGCCAGCCAACGAAAGCGCCTATCCCCACCTGTTCGCCCCGCTGGACCTGGGCTTCACCCAGCTGCGCAACCGCGTATTGATGGGCTCGATGCACACCGGCCTGGAGGATCGCGCCCGCGACTTCCCGCGGCTGGCGGCCTATTTCGCCGAACGCGCCGAGGGCGGCGTCGGCCTGATCGTCACCGGTGGCTTCGCGCCGAATGTAGTGGGCTGGTTGAAGCCGTTCGGCGGCAAGCTGTCCTGGCCGTGGGAAGTACGCCCGCACCGCCAGCTCACCGCCGCCGCGCACCAGCACGGCGCGAAGATCTGCCTGCAGCTGCTGCATGCCGGCCGCTATGCCTACCACCCTTTGTCGGTGGCGCCGTCGAAGCTGAAGGCACCGATCAACCCGTTCACCCCGCGCGCGCTCTCGGCCAGCGGCGTCGAGCGCCATATCGCCGACTACGCACGCAGCGCGAAGCTGGCCCGCGAGGCCGGCTACGACGGCGTGGAAGTGATGGGCTCGGAGGGCTACCTCATCAACGAGTTCATCGCCCCGCGCACCAACAAGCGCACCGATGCCTGGGGTGGCGACGCGCGCCAGCGCATGCGCTTCGCGGTGGAGATCGTGCGCCGTATCCGCGAGGCCTGCGGCCCGGACTTCATCATCATCTACCGCCTGTCGCTGGTGGATCTGGTGGACGACGGCAGCAACTGGGAAGAGATCGTGCAGCAGGCGCAGGCGATCGAGGCGGCCGGCGCAACGATCATCAATTCCGGCATCGGCTGGCACGAAGCGCGCATCCCGACCATCGCCACCTCGGTGCCGCGCGCTGCCTTCGCCGGGGTCACCGCCAAGCTCAAGCCACATGTGAAAGTGCCGCTGGTGGCGACCAACCGCATCAACATGCCCGACGTCGCCGAGCGCATCCTCGCCGATGGCGGCGCCGACATGGTGTCGCTGGCGCGGCCGCTGCTGGCCGACCCGCAGTGGCCGAACAAGGCCCGTGCCGGCCGCGCCGAGGCGATCAACACCTGCATCGCCTGCAACCAGGCCTGCCTGGACCACGTGTTCGAGAACAAGCTGGCCAGTTGCCTGGTCAATCCGCGCGCCGCGCACGAGACCGAGCTGGTCTACCGCCCCACCACTACGCCGAAGAAGGTTGCCGTGGTCGGTGCAGGCCCCGCCGGCCTGGCCTGTGCCACCGTCGCTGCCCAGCGCGGCCACCAGGTCACCCTGTTCGATGCCGGCGACGAGATCGGCGGGCAGTTCAACGTGGCCAAGCGCATCCCCGGCAAGGAAGAGTTCTACGAGACCCTGCGCTACTTCCGCCACACGCTGCAGGAGACCGGCGTGCAGCTGCGCCTCGGCACCCGTGCTGATGCCGCCAACCTGGCCGGCTTCGACGAGGTGGTGCTGGCCACCGGCATCACCCCGCGCAAGGTCGATTTCCCCGGCGCCGACCACGCCAAGGTGGTCAGCTATCTGGACGTGCTGCTGGGGCGGGTCGAAGTGGGCGCCAATGCGGCGATCATCGGCGCCGGCGGCATCGGCTTCGATGTCGGCGAATTCCTCAGCCACGCCGGTGAGTCGCCCTCGCTGGACCCGCAGCGCTGGATGGCCGAATGGGGCGTGGACAGCACGTTCGAGGCCCGCGGCTCGCTGGCCAGGCCGCAGGCAGAAGCCTCGCCGCGCCGGCTGTGGCTGCTGCAGCGCAGCCCGGGCAAGCCCGGCGCGCGACTGGGCAAGACCACCGGCTGGATCCATCGCGCCACGCTGAAGGCCAAGGGCGTGCGCATGCTCGGCGGCGTCGAGTACCTGGGCGTGGACGACGAGGGCCTGCGCATCCGCGTGGAAGGCAGCGAACAGCTGCTGCCGGTCGACCATGTGGTGATCTGCGCCGGGCAGGAACCGAACCGCGCATTGCAGGCCGAACTGCAGGCCGCCGGCATCAACGCGCAGCTGATCGGCGGCGCCGATGTGGCCGCCGAACTGGATGCGAAGCGGGCGATCGACCAGGGCAGCCGGGTCGCCGCTGCGCTCTGATGAGGGCCTGAATGGGGGGCGGAATGTGATTTCCGTCACCCCTGCCGAACCTGAATGTCAAGTCGCACGGTTCACGATGCGTTCGGCTATCCCCCCCTACCTTGCGCCATCTTTCCGCTCACCAGCCAGTTTCCGGTGAGCCGGCGCAGCCCCCTCGATCGGTACTGATCGTTTCTTTTGGGGCTGCCCACGGGGCGGCCCCGATGGCCGCCTCCCCATGACGCCAAGTCGTACCCCGCCTCCTGTCGCCCCCGCGGCCGGAACCGGAGGGTGCGGCCCACACGGAGCAAGGAGTTATATGAAACTGGCCTGGATTCTCTGGCTGTCGCAGTTGTTGCCGCAGCCGGCCGCTGATTCATTGTGTTTGAGCACCACCGTTTACCTGGAAGCCCGCGACCAGACCCTGCGGGGCCAGCAGGCCGTCGCCGAGGTCGCCCTGCGCCGTCTCGACAGTGGCCTGTGGGGCGACTCGATGTGCCAGGTGGTCACCGCGCGCAAGCAGTTCGCACCGACCATCGTCTCCCCCGGTACCCAGCTGGGCAACGACGCGGCCTGGAGCGAGGCGATGAACGTGGCCTTCGACGCCGAGCGCAACTGGGCGCTGCCGGCCGGCGAGCGCCGCGAGATCGTGCCCGGTGCCAGCCACTTCGCCGCGCTGTCCATCGCCAGCCCGAACTGGCGCAATGCGTACCAGGTGGCCACCATCGGCGATCACACCTTCTACAAGGTGCAGAACCTCAAGCCGCGGCAGTCGTAACGATCCGTGCTGGCGGCAGCGTTGCCGCCCGCCGGCAGGCTCTGGGATAGTGGGCGTTTCCCGCCCGCATCACCTGGAGTTCCCATGAAGCTGTACAGCAAGCCCGGTGCCTGTTCCACCGCCGACCACATCGCCCTGCAGTGGACCGGCCAGCCGTTCGAGGTTGAACTGCTGAACAAGGACACCCTGAAGGGGCCGGAATTCCTCAAGATCAATCCGGCCGGTGCCGTCCCCGCACTGGTCGACGGCGACTTCGTGCTGCTGCAGAACGCCGCGATCATGGGCTATATCGCCGACACCTACCCGCAGGCCGGCCTCGGCGGCGATGGCAGCCCGCGCCAGCGCGCCGAAGCCACCCGCTGGCTGGCCTTCGTCAATTCCGATGTGCATCCGGCCTTCTCGCCGCTGTTCGCGCCGGGCAAGTTCATCGCCGACGAGAGCCAGTTCGATGCGATCCGCGCCGCCGCGCACAAGCGCCTGCGTGGCCTGTTCGAGACCGCCGACAAGCAGCTGGCCGACAAGCCGTGGCTGGCCGGCTTCCGCAGCTTCGCCGATCCGTACTTCTACATCACCCTGCGCTGGGCCGCCGGCGCCAAGGTCGACCTGTCCGGCCTGGACAACCTGGCCGCCTACAAGGCGCGCATGGATGCCGACGCCGGCGTGCAGGCCGCGCTGAAGGCTGAAGGCCTGGCCTGATCTTGACCTGGGGTCGGATCCGTCTGCGCAGCAGGCGGCTCTGACCCCCTCGGTTCCAACAGCGTGATCAGCCGATCTGGCGGATCACTTCGCCCTTGGCATCGCGCAGGTAGGTCGGCACCACTTCGATGCGCAGCGCCGCCACCGGATAGATACCGCGCTCGGCACGCACGCACGCCAGGGCCTGCAATCCCGCCTCGTCCAGTGCCCAGCGCGCGTTGTCGGCGGAGACGTCGCCCATTTCACCGCGCCCGGCCGGAACGAACTCCCACTGCCGCTCGCGGCTGACCAGTTCCAGCGATCTGCCGTGGCGCAGGCGCAGTGGCAGCAGCTCGCACACGCTGGCGACCTGGCCGGCCCCCAGCACCAGGGTGGTGACGCCCGCCTCCTGCCGCCAATCCAGTGTCTCGATGAACAACATGCCGGTACTGGAGCCCTCGCGCTCGCTGCCGGCCTGCACCTGTGCCGCCAGTGCCGGATCCTCCAGCAGATTGCCGCGATGCAGGTCGCTGATCCACAGCGGCATCGCCGGCTGCAGCGCCTGCAGCACGCCACGCGTCGACCAGCGCTTGACCGCTTCCATCTCCTCATCGGTCAGCCCGACCAGCTGCAGGAACTGCAGGTGGCCATTGGCGGTGTCGCGTGCGGGCAACTGCGGATCCGCGACGAAGGCCAGATGGCACAAGCGCGTGCCGGTCTCCAGCGCGATCGGGCCGTTGGCATTGAGATGGTGACCGTCCTCGAACACGTTGCCACTGCCGAACACATAGCGCGCCAGGTTCTGCAGCAGGTTCATCGGCCACACCGGCGGTGCGCTGCCGGCGTTCTCACCGGCGTCGGCAGCGAGGCGGAAGGTCAGCTCGAAACCATAGCCGCTGGTGGCGGCATCACTGCTCTCCTTGGCATACAGCTCGGAGAAGCCGTAAGTGACGTAGTGCCAGTGGGGTACCGGCTCATCCGCCCAGTACACGCTGATGCCATCGAGCGGATCCTGGCCACCGAGCGTGTGCGGAAGCGCGGTGCCGAAGTGACGCGGCTCCTGCCCGGCATACAGGGGCGCCAGCGCCGCATTGATCGCGTCCCAGCCGGGGGTATCGGTGTCGTCGTGGTCGTCCTGCACGCGGAACTCCTTGTGGGGGAAGTGAACCGATCACTTTACGCGGTGGCTCAGGCCTGCACGACCTCGCCACCACCCTTGACCACGGCAGCCTGGGTTTCCTGCCACCAGCGCTGCGCCAGCGCCGGACTGCGCGCCTTGCCCACCGCCGCCAGCAGTTCCGGGCACAGGCGTTCCAGCGCCAGCGCATCGGTGCAGCGTTCGATCTTCAACTGCATGAAGTAGCCCTTCAGGCCCAGGTGGCGGCGTACCGCCTCGCTCATCGCGTCGTACAGCTGCTGGTACAGCGCCGGGTCCTGTTCGCGCCCGGTGCTGATGCCGCGCAGCGGCGTCACCTCGGCACTTCCGCCGATCACTTCGATCAGGCCCTGCGCTGACAATTGCTCCAGTGCATCGGGCGGCGCACGCAGGCCTTCGAACAGGCCGCGCAATTCAGTGTCATCGCGATGGCCGTCGACCATCAGCAGGATCGAACGCAGTGCCGCCGGCAGGCGCCGGCCACGGTCTTCGATTTCCTGACGGCCAGCCGCCGTCTTGGCGTGCAGCAATGCCATTGCCTCCCCCTCCCTCGATGCGCAATGCCGGCGCGCCCTGGCGGGCACGCTCCCCTGCAACCGAGCTTAGCGCACCGGTTGCAGGGAGGAAGCTGCGGTGCAGCAACGGCCTCCTCTGTAGAGCCGAGCCCATGCTCGGCTGCTTTGGCAAGGCATGCGGAGCCGAGCATCGGCTCGGCTCTACAGAAGCAGATCAGCGCCCCAGCGCCCGGCGGATCTCCTCCAGCGCGCTGGGGTCATCCAGCGTCGACAGGTCGCCCGGGTCGCGCTGTTCGGCCAGCGCCTGCAGCGAGCGCCGCAACAACTTGCCCGAACGGGTCTTGGGCAGTGCGTTGACCACATGCACATGCGCCGGGCGCGCGACCGCGCCGAGCGAGGTGGTCACCGTGGCCATCATCTCCGCCACCACCGTCGCCGGATCCTCGCCATCGAGCCCCTGCTTGAGGGTGACGAACACCAGCGGCACCTGCCCCTTCAGTTCGTCCTTGACCCCGATCACGGCAGCCTCGGCCACGCGCGGATGGCTGGAAATGGCCTCCTCGATCTCGCGCGTGCCCAGGCGGTGCCCGGCCACGTTGATCACATCATCGGTGCGGCCGAGGATGAAGGTGTAGCCATCGTCGTCGCGGATCGCCCAGTCCAGCGAGCTGTACAGCAGTTCCTTGAAGTGGCTGAAGTAGCTCTGCAGGAAGCGATTGTCATCATTCCACACCGTGCTCATGCAGCCCGGCGGCAACGGCGGCGACACCACCAGCACGCCCTTCTGCCCTGGTGCCACTTCCTCGCCGGTGTTCTCGTCGATCACCTTCATCCGGTAGCCGAGATTGGGGAAGCCCGGCGAACCGAAACGCACCGGCTTCATCTCCAGGCCCGGCAGCAGGGTCAGTGCCGGCCAGCCGGTTTCGGTCTGCCAGTAGTTGTCGATGATCGGCTTGCCAAGCGCTTCGCTGATCCAGTGCGCGGTCGGTTCATCCAGCGGCTCACCGGCCAGGAACAGGTACTTCAGCGCGCGCAGGTCGTGGCGATGGATGAAGTCTGCGTCGTGCTTCTTCAGCACGCGGATGGCGGTGGGCGACGAGAACATCGTGCGCACGTTGTACTGCTCGCACAGCGCCCACCAGATGCCCGGATCGGGATTCGTCGGCAGCCCTTCGTACAGCAGCGAGGTGCAGCCACCGATCAGCGGGCCGTACACGTTGTAGGAATGGCCCACCGCCCAGCCGACATCGGAGGTGGAGAACATCACCTGGCCCGGCTTGCAGTCGAACACGGTCTCCATCGACTGTGCCATCGCCACCGCATAGCCGCCCACGTCGCGCTGCACGCCCTTCGGCTTGCCAGTGGTGCCGGAGGTGTACAGCAGGTAGCTCGGTTCGCTTGCTTCCAGCCATTGCACCGGCACATCGACTTCCCCGATCTGCGCACGCAGCGTGGCGTACTCCACATCACGGCCCGGCACGCGTGGTTCGGCTGCATCCAGCCCACGCGACACGATCAGCACATGCGGTGGCGGCGAAGCCGCTTCGGCGCAGGCGGCGTCGACCATCGGCTTGTACGGAATCAGCTTGCCACCGCGCATGCCGGCATCGGCGGCGATGAGCAGCCTGGGCTTCGCATCGTCGATGCGCAGCGCCAGGTTGTGCGCGGCGAAGCCACCAAACACCACCGAGTGCACCGCACCGATGCGCGCGCAGGCCAGCATCGCGAACACGGCTTCGGCCATGTTCGGCATGTAGATCACCACGCGGTCACCGTGACCGACGCCGAGGTGCTTGAGCACGGCGGCGAAGTCGTTCACTTCGCGATACAGCTGGCGATAGGTGATCTCACGCGTGCTGTTGGTTTCGGTGGAGATGGCGACCAGCGCGAGCTGGTCGGCGCGCTCGGCCAGGTGGCGATCCACGGCGTTGTAGCAGAGATTGGTTTCACCACCGACGAACCAGCGCCGGAACGGCGGGTTGCTGTAGTCGAGCACCTGCTGCGGCGGTTTGTGCCAATGGATGCGCTTGGCTTCCTCGCCCCAGAAGGCCTCCGGCTCGTCGATCGAGCGACGGTAGGTTTCCTCGTAGTTCATGACGCAGCCCTCCCAGACAAAGTCATGGGTTCGAGGATAGTCCGGCGCTGGCGTGCGGGCCGCCCTACCTTGGTAGGGGGGTGGGTTTGTTCTGCAGGGCTTTGCAGCCCTGCACCCGCAGAAGCCGAAGCAACAGCAGAAGCGGGTTTCCTGAGGGTTGGCGGGCTGGGTCCGGTTGCGGGGGACGCCGTGAATCCGTCCATGGAGGCTCGGTCGCCGCATCCATGCGGCTCACGCCCCCGCAACCGGACCCACCCCGCCTTCGACAGTTCCCCGCAATCTTTCGGGCTGGCATTGCCTGCTCTTGGTGGGTGTCGACCTTGGTCGACACGCTCGATCCACGCCATGCGCGGATGAATTCCATTCGATTCGATTTCTGACAGATGTGTCGACCAAGGTCGACACCTACCAACGACCACGGAAATCTGTCGAAGGCGGGGCACTGTGGGTGTGCGGGGTGTGAGCGGCATGGATGCCGCGACCAAGCCCCCATGGATGGGTTCACGGCGTCCCCGCACACCCACAGTGCCCCGCCATCCCGCGGAATGCCGCTTTAGTTTTTGACGTTGCTGTTGCTGTTGCCTGAAAGCTTCGGCAGGTGCAGGGCTGCAAGCCCTGCCGGCCCCTAGAACGGAGCCGCGGACTCGAACGCGAGCGCCTCGCCCGTCAGCGGATGCGTAAACCGCAGGCTGCGCGCATGTAGATGCACGCGTTGCGCCGGTGCCGCGTCATACAGCACATCGCCGGCGATCGGATGACCAAGGCTGGCCATGTGCAGGCGCAGCTGATGGCTGCGGCCGGTGATCGGTTCCAGTTCCACGCGCGTGCGCTGCGCTTCAACATCACGAGCCAACACGCGCCAACGCGTCAGCGCCGGCTTGCCGCGCTCATGGTCGACCATCTGCTTCGGCCGGTTCGGCCAGTCCACGATCAATGGCAGGTCCACTTCGCCGGCCTCGCCTTCGATCAGACCCTGCACGATGGCCTCGTAGCACTTGCCGACCTGGCGCTGCTCGAACTGCATCGACAATGCGGCCTGCATCTCCTTGCCTCGCGCATGCAGCAGCAGGCCGGAGGTCACCTGATCCAGCCGATGCACCGTCAACGCATCCGGATACACCGTCTGCAGGCGCGCGACCACGCAGTCCTGGTTCTCGGCGCTGCGGCCGGGCACGGACAGCAGGCCGGCCGGCTTCTCGGCCACCAGCAGCGCGTCATCGATGTAATGCAGGTGGATCATGCGGTTCCAGGAATTCCAAATGAAAACGGGGAAGCCGAAGCCTCCCCGTTTTCTGCGTACCGACCAGCGGTCGGTACCTACCTTGATGGAAGACGTACCGGCCGGAGCCGGTACCGCCTGCATCAGCCCAGCAGGTGGGCGACGCCGGCGCGCTCTTCTTCCAGCTCGGCCAGGGTCTTGTCGATGTACTTCTGGCTGAAGTCGTCGATCGGCAGATCCTTGACCAGGGTGTACTTGCCGTTCTCGGTGGTCACCGCGAAGCCGAAGATCACGCCTTCCGGAATGCCGTAGGAACCGTCGGACGGCACGCCCATGGTGACCCACTTGCCGTTGCTGCCCAGCACCCAGTCACGCACATGGTCGATGGCAGCGTTGGCGGCCGAAGCAGCCGAGGACGAGCCACGGGCTTCGATGATCGCCGCACCGCGCTTGCCCACGGTCGGGATGAAGGTGTTGGCGTTCCACTCCTGGTCGTTGATCGCATCGGCGATCGACGCACCATCGGCGGTGGCGAAACGGTAGTCCGGGTACATGGTCGGGCTGTGGTTGCCCCACACGACCAGCTTCTCCATGCCACCGACCGGCTTGCCGAGCTTGGTCGACAGCTGGCTCAGCGCGCGGTTGTGGTCCAGGCGCAGCATGGCGGTGAAGTTTTCCGGCTTCAGGTCCGGCGCCGACTTCATGGCGATGTAGGCGTTGGTGTTGGCCGGGTTGCCGACCACCAGCACCTTCACGTCACGGCTGGCGACCTTGTTCAGCGCTGCGCCCTGGGCGGTGAAGATCTTGGCGTTTTCCAGCAGCAGGTCCTTGCGCTCCATGCCCGGGCCACGCGGACGTGCGCCGACCAGCAGGGCGATGTCGGCGTCCTTGAACGCGACTTCGGCGTCATCGGTGCCGACCATGCCGGCCAGCAGCGGGAAGGCGCAGTCTTCCAGCTCCATCATCACGCCCTTCAGGGCGGCCTGGGCCTTGTCGACCGGCAGTTCCAGCAGCTGCAGGATGACCGGCTGGTCCTTGCCCAGCATTTCGCCGGAGGCGATGCGGAACAGCAGGGCATAACCGATCTGGCCGGCGGCGCCGGTCACGGCAACACGAACGGGTGCTTTCATGGGGGTTTCCTCTTGCTTGCAAGCGTTTGATGGGACGCCGCGGGCGTGGCCACGCTGGCCTGGCGGGCGGCGGGGAACAGGGAAACGGCCACCCGTGGGTGGCCGTCTCGAAGGGGGGTCAGGCGGCGAGGTGCTTGTTCCACTCCGCGACGCGCTCGGCCTGGGCGGCCAGCACGGCGTCGACGTCGCCTTCCAGGGTGATCGAATGGATCACGTCGCCCTGCTTGACCGAATCGACGATGGCCTGGCCTTCCAGGACCTTGCCGAAGACGGTGTGGCGGCCGTCCAGCCAGTCGGTCTTGATGTGGGTGATGAAGAACTGGCTGCCGTTGGTGTTCGGGCCGGCGTTGGCCATCGACAGCGAGCCGACCTCGTGCTTCACGCCATTCTTCTCGTCTTCGAACTTGTAGCCCGGGCCGCCGGTGCCACGACCCTGCGGGCAGCCGCCCTGGATCATGAAGTCGGCGATCACGCGGTGGAAGATCAGGCCGTCATAGAAACCGTGCTTGACCAGGTTCACGAAGTTGGCCACGGTCAGCGGCGCCTTGTCGGCGAACAGCTCGACCTTGATCGGGCCCTGGGTGGTGTCGAAAGTGGCGATGAGGGACATGAAGATCCTTGATGCAGAGGGGAACGCGTCTAGCCACCTAGTTTACACCTGCCTCGTGGCGGCGGCGGCTTCGACCATCGGTGGAGAACCCGGCTTCAGCCGCCGGCGGGGGAGCCCCGCACGACGGTCCTGACGGCCTCGGCCGCCGCTGCGGACAGCCAGCTGAATGGGCCCCATGACTGGTGTGAAATCCACCTTTTCGCGAATCGTCAAGTTCGACGTATAATGTTGGACTTCTTTTTCCAAATCCGGCGCCGACTGGCCCCCTTTCGTATGTCCATCGAAAATCTTCGCAACATCGCCATCGTCGCCCACGTCGACCATGGCAAGACCACCCTGGTCGACCAGCTGCTGAAGCAGTCCGGCACCCTGTCCGAGCGCACCGTCCTCGCCGAGCGCGTGATGGACAGCAACGACCAGGAAAAGGAACGCGGCATCACCATCCTGGCCAAGAACACCGCCATCACCTGGGAAGACAAGAAGACCGGCATCAAGAACCGGATCAACATCGTCGACACCCCCGGCCACGCCGACTTCGGTGGTGAGGTCGAGCGCGTGCTGTCGATGGTCGACACCGTGCTGATCCTGGTCGACGCGATGGACGGCCCGATGCCGCAGACCCGCTTCGTGACCCAGAAGGCCTTCGCAATGGGCTTCAAGCCGATCGTCGTGGTCAACAAGGTCGACCGTCCGGGCGCCCGTCCGGAATGGGTGATCGACCAGGTCTTCGACCTGTTCGACAAGCTCGGCGCGACCAACGAGCAGCTGGACTTCCCGATCGTCTACGCCTCGGGCCTGAACGGCTACGCCGGCCTGGAAGACACCGTGCGCGACGGCGACATGACCCCGCTGTACGAAGCGATCATGCAGCACGCGCCGCGTCCGGAAGTGGACCCGGAAGGCCCGTTCCAGATGCGCATCAGCCAGCTGGACTACAACAACTTCGTGGGCGTGATCGGCATCGGCCGCATCCAGCGCGGCACCCTGAAGAAGAACATGCAGGTCGCGGTCATCGACCGTGAAGGCAAGAAGCGCAACGGCAAGGTGCTGCAGGTGCTGGGCTTCATGGGCCTGGAGCGCATCGAGCAGGATTCGGCCGAGGCCGGCGACATCGTGGCCATCTCCGGCATCCAGGAGCTGACCATCTCCGACACCATCTGCGCGCCGGACTTCCCGGAAGCCCTGCCGGCGCTGACCGTCGACGAGCCGACCATCTCGATGACCTTCCAGGTCAACAACTCGCCGTTCGCCGGCAACAAGGACCTGTCCGGTGGCAAGTTCCTGACCAGCCGCCAGATCAAGGACCGCCTGGACCGTGAAAAGGTCCACAACGTGGCCCTGAAGGTCGAGCAGCTGGAAGACGCTGACAAGTTCCTGGTCTCCGGCCGTGGCGAACTGCACCTGTCGGTGCTGATCGAGAACATGCGCCGCGAGGGCTACGAGCTGGCCGTGTCGCGTCCGGAAGTGATCATCAAGGAAATCGACGGCCAGATGATGGAGCCGATCGAGCAGCTGGTGGTGGACATCGAAGAAATCCACCAGGGCGGCGTGATGGAAAAGCTGGGTACCCGCAAGGGCCAGCTGAAGAACATGGAATCGGACGGCAAGGGCCGTGTTCGCCTGGAATACTCGATCCCGGCCCGTGGCCTGATCGGCTTCCAGAACGAGTTCAAGACCCTGACCCAGGGTTCGGGTCTGCTGTTCCACGTGTTCGACCATTACGGTCCGAAGGAACAGGGCGCGATCGCCAAGCGCATCAACGGCGTGATGATCGCCAATGCACCGGGCACCACTCCGGCCTACTCGCTGGGCCCGCTGCAGGAACGCGGCAAGCTGTTCGCTGCTGAAGGCGACAACGTGTATGAAGGTCAGCTGGTCGGCATCCACTCGAAGGACAACGACCTGACCGTCAACGCGATCAAGACCAAGCCGCTGACCAACATGCGCGCTTCGGGCAAGGACGATGCGATCCAGCTGACCCCGGCGATCAAGTACTCGCTGGAACAGGCCCTGGACTTCATCGAAGACGATGAGCTGGTCGAGATCACCCCGAAGGAGATCCGCCTGCGCAAGAAGTTCCTGACCGAAAGCGACCGCAAGAAGGCTTCGCGCGGCGGCTGAGCCAGCACCTCGTGAACCAGAGCGGCTACAACCCGGATCCACACCGGCATCCGGGCCTGCATGTCATCGCCCTGCTCGAAGCGAGCAAGGCGATGCTTGCGCTGTTGGCCGCCACCGGGCTGGAAGTGCTCGGGCCGCAGCCGCTGCGGCACGGCATCATGGTCCTGATCCGGCGTTTCAGCCTGGATCCGGACCATGGCACCCTGCCCTCGCTGCTGCACATGATCAGTCCCGACGCGGTCCACCTGGCCGCGGCGGGAATGATCGGCTACGGCCTGCTGCACCTGGTCGAAGCCTGGGGCCTGTGGCGGGCCAAGGCCTGGGCCTCCTGGCTGGGTTGCCTGACCGCCGCCCTGTACCTGCCGTTCGACATCTTCGCCATCATCCGCCACCCCGGCTGGCCGTCATGGACGATCCTGGCGATCAACCTGATCGTGGTCTACGTCCTCGCCCGCGACCTGCGCAAGCGCCACCGCTGAGCACCCGCTACACTGGGGATTGGAGCCGACCAAGCCGCCCCATGCGCCCGTCCTTGCCGCCTCTGCTGACCTGCCTGCTCGCCGCGCTGCCGGCGCTGCTTTCGGCTGGCTGCAGCCCGGCCACGCCCAGCGCGCATGCGGCCGAACCTGCGAGCCGCAACGTGCCGTTCCCGTACGCCGAAACCGATGTCGCCGACCTGCAGGCGCGAATGACCGCCGGTGAACTGGACAGCACCACCCTGACCCAGGCCTACCTGCAGCGCATCGCCGCCCTGGACCGCACCGGGCCACGCCTGCGCGCAGTGATCGAGCTCAACCCCGATGCCCTGAAGGAAGCCGCCGCGCGCGACCGCGAGCGCCGCGAAGGACGCCTGCGCGGCCCGCTGCATGGCATCCCGCTGCTGCTGAAGGACAACATCAACGCCGCGCCGATGGCCACCAGTGCAGGTTCTCTGGCCCTGCAGGGCTTCCGTCCGGACGATGCCTACCTGGTGCGCCGGCTGCGCGAAGCCGGTGCGGTGGTGCTGGGCAAGACCAATCTGAGCGAATGGGCCAATTTCCGCGGCAATGATTCCATCTCCGGCTGGAGCGCGCGCGGTGGCCAGACCCGCAATCCCTATCGGCTGAGTCATTCGCCCTGTGGCTCCAGCAGCGGCAGCGCGGTGGCCGTGGCCGCCAACCTCGCCAGCGTGGCGATCGGTACCGAGACCGATGGCAGCATCGTCTGCCCGGCGGCGATCAACGGCGTGGTCGGCCTGAAGCCGACGGTCGGCCTGGTCAGCCGCGACGGCATCATCCCGATCTCCTTCAGCCAGGACACTGCCGGGCCGATGGCACGCAGCGTCGCCGACGCTGCCGCCGTGCTGACCGCGATCGCCGGCCGCGATGATGCCGACCCGGCCACCGCCACCATGCCCGGCCGCGCGGTCTACGACTACACCGCACGCCTGGACCCGCAGGGCCTGCGCGGCAAACGCATCGGCCTGCTGCAGACGCCGCTGCTGAAGTACCGCGGCATGCCGCCGCTGATCGATCAGGCAGCGACCGAGCTGCGTCGCGCTGGTGCCGTCGTGGTCCCCGTCGAGCTGCCCAACCAGGGCGCCTGGGCCGAAGCCGAGCGCACGCTGCTGCTGTACGAATTCAAGGCCGGGCTGGAGCGCTACTTCAGCACCCACCGCGCGCCGTTGCGCAGCCTGGCCGAACTGATTGCCTTCAACCAGGCGCACAGCAAGCAGGAACTGGGCCTGTTCGGCCAGGAGCTGCTGGTAGAGGCCGATGCCACTGCTGGCCTGGCCGACCCCGCCTACATCCGCGCGCGCAGCGATGCGCGCCGCCTGGCCGGCCCGGAAGGCATCGACGCCGCCCTCGCCGCCCACCAGCTCGACGCCCTGGTCGCACCCACCACCGGTGTGGCATGGCCGATCCGCAGCGAAGGCGACGACTTCCCCGGCGAGAGCTACAGCGCCGCTGCCGTCGCTGGTTACCCCAGCCTGACCGTGCCGATGGGCCAGATCGATGGCCTGCCAGTCGGCCTGCTGTTCATGGGCACCGCCTGGAGCGAGCCGAAGCTGATCGAAATGGCCTACGCCTACGAGCAGCGCACCCGTGCGCGCAAGCCGCCGCACTTCGACACCGATGCACTGATCGACGCCGGCGAGCCGTGATCGTGTTTCTGTAGAGCCGAGCCCACGCTCGGCTTCACCGGAAAATCGAAAGCGGCCGAGCATGGCCCGGCGCTACAGAGGCTGGTCAGGCTCCGCCGGCACGATCGCCGCTTCACCATCCTCCGCGCCAGGCGAACGCACATCCGCGGTGCGCGCACGTGGTCCGCGCGGCATATCCAGCTCGTCTTCGTGTTGCAACCGCGCACGCACCTGCGGCAGCGACTGCGGATGCTCACGCGCGAGGAAGTCGAGCATGCGCTCGCGCACCAGGCAGCGCAGGTCAAAGGCATCACCGGAGCTGCGCGCGCTGACCAGCAGCCGCACCTGGATCGCACGCTCACTGGTCTCGGTCACCTGGGTCACGCAGACCCGGCCATCCCACAGCGCTTCGCCACGACAGATGCGCTCCAGTTCGGCGCGGATCGCCGCGATCGGCGCCCGGTAGTCCAGCCACAGAAACGCAGTGCCGAGCAGATCGGCGCTGCGCCGCGTCCAGTTCTGGAACGGGTTCTCGATGAACCAGGTCAACGGCACCACCATCCGCCGCTCATCCCAGATGCGCACCACCACGTAACTGCTGCCGATCTCCTCGATGCGGCCCCATTCGCCTTCGACGATCACCACGTCATCCAGGCGGATCGGCTGCGTCACTGCAATCTGCAGGCCAGCGATCAGGTTGCCGAACACCGGCTTGGCCGCGATACCGGCCACCAGACCGATCAGGCCCGCCGAGGCCAGCAGCGCGGTACCGATCTTCTGCACCATCGGGAAGGTCAGCAGCACCAACGACGCGCCCAGCACGACGATGCCGCCCATCAGCACACGACTGAGCACCCGCGTCTGCGTCTGGATGCGGCGCGCCTCCAGGTTATCGGAGACATCGATGGGATGGCTGCGCAGGATCGCGCGCTCACCGGCCGCCACCGCGCGTACAAGCAACCAGATGAAGCACGCGGTCAGCGCGATGTGCAGCACATGCTGCAGATTGCCCAGCAACGGATCCTGCAGCGGTGTGGCCTGCAACGCGGGAATCAACAGCAGCAGCGGCCATGCAGTGGCCATCGGAAGCCCGAGCACACGGCCGATGCGGGCGCGCCGTCGATCACGCCCCTTCAGCCGATGGTAGATCCACAGGATCAGCCACGCGCCGATGCCACCCACTACTGCTGCCAATCCCAACGGCCATGCGTAGGCCTGTGCGCTTTGCCAGTGCACTGTTGCCACCTCCACTCGAACAGCCAAGCAGACAGCCTCGCGCATGGGGCATGAGCGTCACGTCAGCCGTTCGTAGGCAGGGTGTTGATCGGCAGGGCTTGCAGCCCTGCACCTGCTGCGAGCTGGAGCAACAGCAACAGCAACAGCCGAAGCAGAAGCGGGTTTCCTGTGGGATGGCGGGGTGGGTCCGGTTGCGGGGGACGCCGTGGATCCATCCATGGAGGCTCGGTCGCCGCATCCATGCGGCTCACGCCCCCGCAACCGGACCCACCCCGCCTTCGACAGATTCTTGCGACCTGTCGGAACGGCGTATTGCCCTGGTGGGTGTCGACCTTGGTCGACACGGTAGATCCACGCCGTGCGTGGATGACTCATTCGATATATGCAAGAAAAATCGTGTCGACCAAGGTCGACACCCACCAACAACCGCGCTGAACAACGGCCGCAGTTACCAACAGACCACAGGGATCTGTCAGAGGCGGGGCGGTGTGGGTGGACAGGACCGTTGGCGCCATGGATGGCGCCATCGAGCCCCCATGGACGGGTTGTGGTGGTCTAATCAACTTGGACACTCGATAGGATCAATTTCAAGCATCGAGGTAGACCCATGGCAAAGCAGATCACTCAGGGCATGAGGGACGAGGCGGTTCGCCTTGTGGTTGTGGAGGGGCAGACAGTCAGGGACGTCTGCCAGCTGATGGATGTCGGCCCGACGGCGCTGAGGCGCTGGATCGAGCAATGGCGTCGAAAACATGACCCGCAGGCCGAGGCACCGCCCGTAGATGCCCAGGTCAGAATCGCCGAGCTGGAGGCCCAGAATCGCAGGCTCAAGGAGGAGCGCGACCTACTAAAAAAATCCATCGCCTTCTTCATTCGGGACAGCGATCACCGGAACAGGTGATCCAGGAATTGGGGAAGGTCGCTCCGATCCGGTTGGTGTGTCAGTTGATGGACTATCCCCGTAGCAGCTACTACGCCTGGCTGCACCGGGAGCCCCGGATTGACCGGGAACTGCTGGCCCAGGTTGATCTGGTTCGTCGCATTCATCAGTCCCACCGGGGGAGCTGTGGCTCTCGCAAGATGGCCAGGGAGCTGACCAATCGCGGCCTGCCAGTGGGTCGCTACCGCGCCCGGACGCTGATGCGCCGGGCCGGCGTCAGGGCGCGGCAGCACCGGCGGCACAAGTACCACAGTCTGGGGCCGCAGGCACTGACCGCGCCCAACGTGTTGGAACGCCAATTCAACCCGGAGGCACCCGACCAAGTTTGGGCAGGGGATATCACCTACATCCCGACCCAGCAAGGCTGGCTCTATCTGGCCATCGTGGTGGATCTGTTTGCCCGACGGATCGTGGGCTGGGCCCACTCTCACGAAGGGGATGCCTGGCTGGCCGTCAGAGCCCTGCGTGGGGCTCTGAAACAGCGTCGTCCCAACGGGCGACTACTTTTCCACTCGGATCAAGGTCGGCAGTACACCAGCCATGCCATGGCCGAAATTCTGCGTGACAACGGCATCACCCAAAGCATGAGCAGGAAGGGCAACTGCTGGGACAACGCGGTGGTGGAACGGGTTTTCGCCACCCTCAAAGGGGAGTGGCTTTACTCCAAATACCCCACTCGACAGGAGGCTGCAGCAGACATCGAGCAATTCGTGGACTGGTACAACCACCGTCGGCCGCACAGTGCCAACGGCCTTGTGCCACCTGCGCTTTGTGAAGAGCAGGTGGCCTGAACTCCCTTTGGGAGTGTCCAAAAATACTTGACCACCACAGGTTTACGGCGTGTCCTGACCACCCACACCGCCCCGCCATCCCACGGAATGCCGCTTCTGCTGTTGCTTTTGCTGTTGCTTCGGATTCTGGGCAGGTGCAGGGCTGCAAGCCCTGCCGAAAAACCCTTACCGCACTTGCTCCTGCTTGCGCACGATCGCCATCGCGATCTCCAGCGACTGCTCGTAGTTCAACCGCGGGTCCACGGTCGAACGGTAGGCGCGCTCCAGATCACGCTCGGTCAGCTCGCGTGCGCCACCGGTGCATTCGGTCACGTCCTCGCCGGTCAGTTCCAGGTGCACACCACCCAGGCGCGTGCCTGCGGCCGCATGCAGATCGAACGACATCTCCACTTCGCCACGCACATTGTCGAAGCGACGTGTCTTGAAACCGTTGGCGGTACTTTCGGTGTTGCCATGCATCGCATCGCACACCCACAGCACGCGACGGCCATCGCGCTTGACCGCATCCAGCAGCGGCGGCAGCTTCTCGGCGATCTGCGCCGCACCCATGCGGTGGATGAAACTCAGGCGGCCCGGTTCGTCATGCGGGTTGAGCACGTCGATCAGGCGCAGCAGCTGGTCCGGCGTCACCGATGGGCCGACCTTGATCGCGATCGGATTGCGCACGCCACGCAGGTATTCCACGTGTGCGCCATCGAGCGCAGCGGTGCGCATGCCAATCCACGGGTAATGCGTGCTCAGGTTCAACCAGCCCTGCTGGCGCGGCACCTGCCGGGTCAGCGCCTGCTCGTAGGGCAGCAGCAACGCCTCGTGCGAGGTGTAGAAATCGATGCGGTTGAGGTTGTGCACGCGGGCCCCAGCCAGAGTCTCCATGAAGTGCACCGCATCACCGATCGAGGCCACCATCTTCTGGTACTCGGCGGCCAGCGGCGAGTGGCTTACCCACTCCAGGTTCCAGTACTCGGGGTGGTGCAGGTCGGCGAAGCCACCATCGATCAGCGCCCGCACGAAGTTCATCGTCATCGCGGAGTGCGCGTGGGCCTGCAGCATCCGCTTCGGGTCCGGCAGGCGCGCCGCCTCGGTGAAGGCCGGCGCGTTGATCACATCGCCGCGGTAGCTCGGCAGCGTCACACCGTCGCGGGTCTCGGTATCGGCCGAACGCGGCTTGGCGTACTGGCCGGCGAAACGACCGACGCGGATCACCGGCTGGCGCAGGCCGTGAACCAGCACCAGGCTCATCTGCAGCAGCACCTTCAGGCGGTTGGAGATGGTGCCCGATTCGCAGTCGCTGAAATTCTCGGCGCAGTCGCCGCCCTGCAGCAGGAAGCGCTTGCCCTCCTGGGCCTCGGCCAGCTGCTGCTTCAGCGCCAGGATCTCCCACGAGGTGACCAGCGGCGGCAGCCGCTTCAGCTCGTGCAGGGCAGCGTCCAGCGCCACAGGGTCCGGGTAGGTCGGCATCTGCAGCGCGGTCTTGCCACGCCAGCTCTCCGGCGACCAGGCAGCGCCGGTGGCCGCTGCGACGGGATCGGGGACAGGCGAAACGGCGGACAGGCTCATTGCAGGCTTCCGGAGGTGGGAGACGTTCATGGTCGCAGAGCCGACCGCTGTCGCAAAGGGTCGAACGGCGTCTGCACATGACTGAACGCCGGGGAAAGGGCATCGCGATCGGCCAAAAGCGGCATGCCCACGGCCAGCCGGACAGGCGCATGATTCGCCACGCACTGTTACGAAGTAACACTCAATCCCCATTGGCCCCTTCCACAGCGTATCCGCCATGAAGCCCTCCCTGCTCGCTACCGGCATCACCTTCGCCCTGACCCTGGCCAGCCTGCCTTCCCTCGCTGTGGCCGCCGATGCCGCCGCTCCCGTGAAGGACCTCGACACGGTCACCGTCAGCGCCCAGCTCGACCAGGCCCGCAACGCACTGTCGCCGGACATCGGCAGCAGCCAGTACCAGATCACCGCCGAGGACATCCAGAAGCAGCCGCTGGGCGCCTCCGCGCCGCTCAGCCAGGTGCTGCTGCAGGCGCCGGGCGTGGTCCAGGATTCCTATGGCGGCGTGCACGTGCGCGGCGACCACGCCAATCTGCAGTACCGCATCAACGGCGTGCTGTTGCCCGAATCGATCTCCGGCTTCGGCCAGACCCTGGATGCGCGCACGATCAAGAGCATCCGGCTGATGGACGGGGCATTGCCAGCACAGTTCGGCGAGCGCACCGCCGCGGTGGTCGACATCACCACCCGCAGTGGCGCCGAGCTCGGCAATGGCGGCAGCGTCGGCATCACCACCGGCTCGTTCGGCAAGGTCAATCCGAATGCCTCATGGTGGGGCTCGCAGGGGCGCTGGAGCTGGTTCCTGACCGGCAACTACGACCAGAACGAAATCGGCCTGGAGAACCCGACCCGTTCGCGCAAGCCGGAGCATGACGATACCCACCAAGGCAAGGCGTTCGCCGACCTGACCTATCTGGTCAACGACACCACCCGCCTGAGCGTGTTCGCCGGCTTCGCCAACAACCGCTTCCAGATTCCGGTCAACCCCGGCCAGACGCCGCAGTTCGGCTACCTGGACACCACCACCTTCGATTCCAGCCAGCTGGATGAGACCCAGCGCGAGACCACGCGCTTCGGCATGCTGGTGCTGCAGGGCACACTGGGCGACACCGCCTACCAGGTCTCGGCCGGGCAGCGATACAGCGATGTCGGCTTCAATCCCGATGTGGTCGGCGATCTGGTGTTCAGCGGCGTCGCCTCGCAGGTCCAGCGCAGCAACCGCGCCAACACCCTGCAGGCCGACTTCTCCACCCCACTGGGCAACGACCACACATTGCGCTACGGCCTGTACGGCAACTACGAGAACGCGCGGGCCAGCAACAACAGCTGGGTATTCCCGGTTGATGATGCCGGCCAGCAGTCCAGCACCACACCGCTGCTGATACCTGACCGCAGCGCGTTCCATGCCAGCACGCTGGCGTTGTACGTGCAGGACGAATGGAAGCTCGGCGACGACTGGACCGTGAACTACGGCCTGCGTGGCGACCGCTACAAAGCCTTCGGCCACAACGAGGGCCAGCTCAGCCCGCGCGTGGGCGTGGTCTGGAATGCCAGCGACAGCACCACCGTGCACGCCGGCTATTCACGTTACTTCACGCCACCGGCCAGCGAACTGATCGCCAGCAGCGACATCGCGCTATACGACGGCACCACCAACCAGCAGCCCAGCGGCGGCAACAACACGCCGCTGGCCGAGCGCAGCGACTACTACGACATCGGCGTCTCGCAGCAACTGGGCGAGCACCTGACCCTGGGCCTGGATGCGTATGACCGACGCGTCGCCCGCCTGCAGGACGAAGGCCAGTTCGGCGCCGCCTACATCTATTCGACCTTCAACTATCGCCGTGGCCATATCCGCGGCCTGGAGTTCAGTGCCGACTACAGCAACGGTCCGTTCAGCGCCTACTTCAACGCCGCGCTGAACAAGGCCATCGGTACCGACGTCATCACCGGCCAGTACAACCTCGATCCGGACGCGCTGGCCTATGCGGCCAACCACTGGATCCACCTCGACCACGACCAGAAGCTGACGTCGTCCGGTGGCCTCAGCTACGCCTTCGCCGGGCACAACCGGATCGGGGCCAACTACGTGTTCGGCAGCGGCCTGCGTTCGGACATCGAGGGCGTGCCCAATGGTGGCGAGCTGCCGTCCTACCTGCAGGTGAATCTCAGCGCCGGACACGATTTCAACGCCGACAGCGGTCATCCGCTGCACGTGCAGCTGGCCGTGATCAACGCACTGGACCGCAGTTACCAGCTGCGCGATGGCGGCGGTGTCGGCGTGTTCGCCCCGCAGTGGGGGCCGC
>NZ_JAOCCT010000070.1:0-2985 GCF_029840555.1 Stenotrophomonas sp. GD03877
GGGTATACGGATTTAATGGTTGATGGGGCACCTTTACCCCACCAACCTGATACCATTATCAGATGGTTGATAGATCGACTCCGTAGTTGAGTTCCTCTGCGAAGTCCGGCAGTCCGTAACCGATGGTTTTCTTGTAGAAAGGAGAGACCTTCGCAGTCGGTGCCTTCTTCTTGTGCTTCGTGGTGTAGAGCATTCGTGCCCGCATCACCTCGAAGGAGTAACCGCGCCCTTCACGGTTCTTGTCCTTGGCCAGTCGGTTGATGGACTCCGTGTAAGCGTTGGTGACGGGCATGTCCGTCTCGAAGTAGGTCATGGTCTCTTCGCGCCAGTTTCCCACTGCCCTGACCAGATCGCTCCAGACTTCCTTTTGGCCCTTCGGGATGGTGGCTATCCACTCGTCCAGGGCGGCTTCTGCCTGGAGCCGTGTGGTGGCGTCCCAGATGCCGTAGAAGCGCTCCTTGTGCTCGTAGGCGGCCAGCAGTTGCGGGAACGCGCCTGTCCAGGTCTCCATGATGAGGCGCTCCCGGTCTGAGACTTCGTGAGCGCGTTTCAGCAGGATTTTCCGGTCTCCCTTGAGAGTCCGGCTCTGGGACGGTTTCAGCTCCTTTCTGAGGCCCTTGCGCACTCTCTCTAGGGCATCGTTGGCCATGCGCACCACATGGAACTTATCGACCACGATACGGGCCTGGGGCAGCACAGCCTTGACCGCTGCCCGGTAGGGGTTCCACATGTCCATGCTGACGATCTCGACCTTCTGCCGGTCTTTCAGCTTCATCAGGTAGTTGGTCACCACGTCCTGGCGGCGGGTGGCCAGCAGGTCGAGCAGGGTTCGCTCCTCAATGTTGGTCAGAATGCAGCGGTAGCGCTTGTTCAGGTATAGCTCGTCAATGCCCAGGATGCGGGGCGTCTCGAAGCGGTGCCAGCGCCCCAGGAACTCGGCGCGGGCGTTGAAGATGTCGCGCACCGTCTTCTCGTCCAGGCCGGTCTGTGCCGCCACAAAGGTGTAGGGGTGGTTGAAGGATTCCTTCTCCACGTACTCATGCAGCCGCAGTGTCATACGGAATCCGTCCACCATCTCCGGTAGCTGGGGCCTGAATGTTGTCTTGCAGGCCCGGCAGGTGTATCGGCGGCGGACCACCCAGAGAGTGACCCGCTTGCCGTGGATGGGCAGATCACGATAGGGAACGTCACGCTTGCCGAACCGCACGAACTCACCCTGCACGCCGCACCCCTCGCAGGCTACTGGTGTAGGTGCTTCAAGCCGAAAATGTATGTCTTCATTCTGCTCATCAGAATCCACCAACTGGTACCCAGGAAGGCTTAACGAATTAATCATCTCCCGCCTTGATCAGAAAAACAGGTAGGTGGCGTAACCGGCAATCATCGCCATAGCAAAAATGACTGCTAAAAACGCCGCTAAAAGCTTCAGCGTGAACAAAGAGCGCAACAGAATGAGCTCAGTCAGGCTGGCTCCGGCACTGCCGATGATCAACGCTAGCACCGTCCCGGCACCCACGCCTTTGGCCATCAGAGCCGCTGCCAGAGGTATGACGGCTTCAGCGCGAATATACAACGGCACGCCGATGACAGCGGCAACTGGAATGGCAAAGGGATTATCTGGGCCTGCATACTGCTCCAATAAGTCAGTGGGCATGAAACCATAGATCACGCTGCCAATCGCAATACCGATGAGCAGGTAAGGCAACACATCGATAAAGTCCGACCAAGCTTCCCGCCACACACCACTGTACTTCCCTTCTTTCTTAACCGTGACAGTGGGTTGACTGTCACAGCATTCGCTAGACGTAGAGACTGTTGTCTTCCTATCAGCCCCGCAAGAAGCCGTCTTCGGAGTGGTGTCGCAGCTGTTGGTGCCGCAACTCGATGCGGTCGATGTAGCACTGCACGGGCTTGCTGATGAACTACATCCACTGCTCTCTTGTGTCGCCGTCCGGCGCACATAACGCTCGAAGCCAAGCGTGTGAAGCAGCCATCCGGCACCTACCGCGACCACCAAAGCGGCGAGCACATAGATAGCAGTAAGTGTCCATCCAAACGTGGCAACCAGCAGGCCGACGACGATAGGATTCAGCAACGGAGATGAGAAAAGAAACACCATCATCGGCCCAAAACCGGCCCGTGCCCGAATCAACCCTTTCAACATGGGGATAGTCGAGCAACTACAGAAGGGCGTTATAGCTCCTAAACCAGCAGCAAGAAAATAGCCTCGCTTCCCACTGGAAGTCAGTAACGCTTCCACCTTGGATGGTGGGATGTGACGTTGAAGAACTCCGACCAGCAAGCTAATGCCAATGAATAAAACCGATAGCTCGATAGCGAGAAAGGCGAACATGCCTAGAGCGTCTTGGAGTTGAGATGACATTCAATATTACTCCTATATTTCTAGTATTGTCGAAATGATGTACGCAGCCTACTTGCGTTTATCCGACCTGTCAACTATAATTCTAGAAACATCGAATTATTGGGGCGTGCTATGGATCACGAAAAGGTTGCAGCCAGCTTAGCTGAGCTAGGGAATAGTCACCGACTGTCCGTGTTCCGCTTTCTGGTCAAAGCTGGCCATGATGGGGCTTCGGTCGGAGATATCCAGAAGGGGCTGGGTATTCCTGCTTCGACGCTATCACATCACCTTGCGCGCATGGCCAAGGTAGGGCTGATCCGGCAGGAGAAACATAGCCGCACGATTGTCTGTATACCCGAGTATGGGCACCTAGAGAATTTGATCGGTTTCTTACAAGAGGAATGTTGTGCAGGTGTCCGGATTGCGCATGAACCAGAACCGCTTTGACGCTTGCCCAGCTCTCGCTGTCCTCCCTAGTCAGCATCGCTATGAAGACTCAGGCGAAGGTGGAAACAGAAAATTGGCAGTAGAGTAGGCTGAAGAGGATCAATCAGATAATCCGCTGAGAAAGATTTTCTTCTTTACATCTTTGGCATTTTATCAACCAGAAATTCCGGATACCC
>NZ_JAOCCT010000071.1:0-2637 GCF_029840555.1 Stenotrophomonas sp. GD03877
GGGCGCCTTGCGCGTGCTGAGCCACTCCGCCACGCAGATCTGAGTGGCTGCAGGAGGAAGCACGACGGAGACACTGGCGATGCCCGAGTAGGGACTGCACCCCGCGAAATTGCATGCCCTCACGCGATAGGCGTAGCTGCCATTGCCACGGCTGGCAACAAAGCTGTTCCCGCCGCCGTTATGCACCACCGTCCAGCCACCACCGTTGGCACGCTCCTCGCGCGAATCAGCAGGAAAGGTTCCGGCTCAGCACGCTACGGTTGAAGGCGTGCAAAACCACCAGCGCGGCAGACATCGCAGCTGGATCCGACATGGGCCTGGACCGGAATGCATCTCCCCGCCATCGGCACCGCTCTCCAGTTGGAAGCCAGTGACGCAACCGTCCCTAACGGTTGATCGACGAACGAGCCCCAACCACCATCACGCGACACTACCATCTTCAAAGCGAAAAAAGAAATGTGGGCGTCAAGAAACTAATGATGAATCAACAGACACCCCATCGTAATCAATAGATGCAAACTCAGAAACCGACATCTTCCCTTGAATGCGCAGCAAGCCAATGTAGGCTGACTTAGCCAGGAGTGACTTAGAATCATTCGAACGGAGCACCGCCCTGAGCCATTCCTCGATTGAAGCTGCATCAAGCCTCCTCCGAAGCACTGCAGAAACAAGCGATTCAATCATAAGCCTCCGATTATCATCAACAGGCTCCTGCCCCACCGTAACAATTCCAATAAAACAACCAAGAATCAACGGATCTGCCCAACGCAACCCGCCGATGAAAATGGCCCTCTCTCGGATCTCCGGATCACAATGGAACAATGACCTCGATACCAATACATAGTTTGAAGAGTCGGGTTCGGCCGTGAGAACCCGCGACATCTTGTAAAGCCGTTCAAGCAGCAGTTCATCTTCCGCCATCAGGAGTCTCCTGCATTTGCAACCACACGAGTCCCCCGAGGGGCGGTTGCGCGCCCACCCGATCAACGCATGCGCTTCAATCGGGAAAAGGTACAAACGCTGCGCACTACTGCAGGCTTATGGACAGTATTCATCCGGGGGCCACTTCACAACCGCTGCAGTCACTTCAAGTCTTCCAGATCCAGCGCCACTTCCTCAAAATCGCCACGTGGCATTGGGCCGGGGACCCGAAGAAATCAGACATCAAGCGGAGCATGGATTCCGCCAAGAAGTAGATCGTCCGTCGACGCATCTGGCCGGTCCAGATCTCGCGTCTGGTCTGCTCACGCTTGCCCAGACCCTCAGCATCATCAAATATCAGCTGCATGGATAGCTTCTCAACGTGTGCCGCCATTGTCTCTCATGCGGCCGACCAGCGGCCGGCACTACCGAAATGGTTGTTCAGAGGATCATTAAAGGGCGGTAAGCACTGGGCGGATTTGCCGCTTCTGCCTAAGACAGCTACGAACTCTTCCCGCGCAGCAAGCCAACGAAAAGTGGTATGTAAGCCACCGTAAACGCCGCCAGAAGTATGAGCGTCCATTCAATGAATGAAATCCCTGTATGCCCGTAAACGAGACGCAGCAACCCATAGCTGGCAATCGTGAAAACGGCAGCTTTTGCGTAATAGACGGCGACGCCCTTCAGGATCAATTTGATCTTCATATCCTACTTCAACTTTTCCTACTTCAACTTATCGTTCACAAGTGGTTCCAGATCGCCTGATGAACTGACCGCCGTACCGACGGCATTGGCCGCTGTTTGGGTGGGATTGGAGTATTTAAACCCAGGAGTGGCTTCCTTTATACCCTGCATCAGATTTCCTGTCGCAGTTCGCTCAGTCTGTGTCATCCCAGCACTCGCACTTCTAGCCGCCACACCAGGCGCAGCAGAAACAGCTGCCCCTAAGCCAGCCGTTCCTCCGCTCAAGGCTGCGCCCTTCGCAACCTCGGATACAGAAGCGGTCTTACCTTCAAGCTGTGCATTTGCTTGAACTGAAACTGCGCCGACGGCTGCATTTCCAACCACGTTTGCGGCAATGGTTCCACCGGTAGTGGCAGCTGTGCTTGCAACGGCACTTACTCCACCACTTAGCGCACCAGCCGCTGTTGCGACAGCGACTTGCCCCCATTTTACTTGGGAGAATCTTTCGCCCATCGACCCTTCAGCCATAGCCATCTGAACACCGATGTTCACAACTGCGCCTATTGGCGCGCCCCACAAGCACTGGGGGCAGCGCCCATCCGGATCTTTGAACTTGTACGGGCTGTTGTAAGCATAGGCGTAGCGGTTTAGATGGCGCATATCGCCCCCTTCAGCCGTTACCGGATCAACGCTCAGGAAAGCCCCTAACGCCGGATCCATGTACCGCTGCTGCATGTAACTCAGCCCGGTCCCCGAGTCCGTCACATGCCCCGTATATCCCGGTCCATCCTTCAACGGCCGGTTGACCACCGTCCCATACGGCTCATACACCGTACGCTCGATGACGTTTCCGCTGGCATCGGTGATCGCCACCGGTGAACCCAGTGCATCAGTGTGGATGTACTCGACGACTTCCTGTGCGACCGCCGGAGCCACACAGGCCGCCAGCACCACCAGCGTGAGCACCGCCCGAATCAACAGCGAACAGAGTCCATTCATGGCTTAGTCCCAATTCAATACGCCGCGGGTGAC
>NZ_JAOCCT010000072.1:0-2529 GCF_029840555.1 Stenotrophomonas sp. GD03877
GGTCGGCAGGGAATCATTACGTACAGGGCCAAAAGCTGCCTAAGCGACTGAATTTCAAGGTTGATTGCTCGTCTCTCGGGCAGGCTCTCCCCATCTATGGGGTCTGTTCAAGCACCTTGGCTGTGTAGCTCAGCGGCGCCACTTCCCTTTCAAGATCCAGGTGGTAATCGCCGAAGCGATTGATGTGGCTGGTCCGATAAGGCGACAGGCCGGCCAGGATCTCGGGCGTCAGTTCAATCCCCTCCTTCCTCATCTCGGCCAAGGTCCGGCTCATGCCTTCCACGTTGTGGAGGATGATCATGTTGGCCACCAGCTGGCTGTACTTGATGATCTTGCGCTGCTCGTGTTGGACGTTCTCAGCAATGATCCCCTGGCTGCCAAAGAACACCCATTTCACGAAGCCGTTGTATTCCTCGCTCTTGTTGGTCGCAGCATGGATCGTTTTGCGGATCTCGTTGTCATCAATGTAGCGCAGCAAGAACAGCGTTCGGACGGCCTTGCCAAGTTCTCGGAATGCGAAGTACAGCTTGTTCTTCCGGCTGTAGGTGCCCAGCCGGCGCAGGATCGAGGACGCGGTGATCTTGCCCAATCGGATTGAGATCACCACCCGCAGCATGTCGTGGAGATGGGTGGCGATCAGTTGCCAGTCGATGCTGTCCCCGAACAGTGCCTGGATGTTCTTATAAGCCCTACCCGGTTCGGGCCGAAAGAATGTCAGGTCCTTGATGTTCCGGATCCGGGGCATCAGCTGGATGCCCAGCATGTGGGCCAGGCCGAAGACCGGGTAGCTTTGGGCCTGCGTGTCGCCATGGACGATCTCAGGCTGGATGTCGGAAGTGTTGGCCAACAGACCGTCGAGGATGTAGATGCCCTCGTGCACGCCACAGGGAATGAAGTGGCTGAAGAGCGCCACGTATTTATCGGACACATGGTAGTAGCCGATGCCACCGTAGCCGCCGTAGCGGATGTGATACTCCGACAGCAGGTTGTCCTCGTAGACGCTCCACTTCGTGCCATCAGCTGATGCGCTCTTGCCGCTGCCCCAATAGCCAGGCAGGTCGAATTTGTTGTAGGTATTGATGACCTCCACGATGGCCTTCTCAAGCACATCCTCGGTCACGTATTTCAGGTTTAGCCAAGCGACTTGGCGCCGGCTGAAGCCCTTGATCGACCGCGCCGTCTGCGTCGGCCCCAGGTTGCAGCCATAGCAAAATAGCGTGGTGATCACACGTCGGGGCAGATCTTCGACCTGGCTCTCGGTGCCGGCGATCGGGCGGAAGAAACGGTGCAGATCCAGCCATTGGCTGGCATCGATCAGGACATCGACGATGCTGGATTCTGGAAGCCGTTCGGCGATGAGGCGATCCACGGTGGTAATCGCGCTGGAGACTTCGGCGCGTTGCCCCTCCGCAGCACCAGGCGCCCATCCAGGATGTCCGCATGTACGTTCTCCGGGAAACGCGCGTCGACCTCATCGGCCAGGGAGGTCAGTTGTGCACGTAATCCCGCCACGAAAGACTCGGCGTCGGTGGGCAGGCCTGACACCTGGCCGTAGGCTTCCAGTTCCTGGGCCAAGGTGGCTTCATCGACCAGCTGCTCACGGTAGTCATCAAACCGTTCGCTGCTGGGAATGAAGAGATCTCCGGACTTCAGTTCGTCCTTGACCTGCACCAGCACGGCCAGCTCGAAGTACTTACGGTGCATCCAGCCGGCGCCGGCTGCACTGGCCCGCTTGCCGAACACGTGCTGACGCCAGAGCTTGGACATCCAGTCAAAGTCCTTTTCCGGGTCCAAACCGAGGGAGGCGACCTCGATCAGCTCACGGCGCTGGTTGCGCAGCGAGAGCACCGCTGCGATCAGCGGCTCCATGCCGGCGTCGTGGCTGGTCGCCCGAAGTTTCATCAGCTCCAGCCCATTGAACAGCAGCGGCCTGACCGCGCCATAGGGCTGCAGCATGAATGGCAGGTAGTTCTTCCCGGCGTAGGCCATATGTTCTTCGCATTCGGCCAGCAAGGTCGACACTTCCGCTTCCAGGCTGTTGTCGATGGCATCCACGCGCTGACTATCGCTGCCGTCGAGCTGATAGGCCTGTAGGATTTCCTTGAGCTGGCCGATGAGGAAGTCGGCCCGTTTGGCATGTTCGAGCTGGTAGGCCAGCAATTTCTGCTGGGCCGTGTTCTCCAGCCCGCGCACCTGCTTGATGAACAACTCGGCTGCATCATCCAGTGTCTTGGCATGCTGGGCGCGAATGAAGATGGTGGCCAGCGCATAGCGCTTGTCCGGAGCCAGTTCGGCCAGCTCGCTGGCGTCATAGGCCCGAGCCATCGCACGGAACTGCTTGAGCTTGGGCACCGGCACATCAATGGGAGGCAGCTGGTCGGCCAACTGCTGCAGCATGCGGATGTGCTGCAGATAGAACCGAACTTCCTTGTTGGTGGGCCGGCCGGGCTCGCGCTTGAGTGATTGCCAGCCGGTGAACCTGGACCCTTCCGGTGCGCGCAGCAGTTCGTCGATGAGCGTGCGCGTGGC
>NZ_JAOCCT010000073.1:0-2190 GCF_029840555.1 Stenotrophomonas sp. GD03877
CGATAAGTCTGCGCTGCGTTCACTCCCGTCCTAACCGCTATCTGCATGGCATAAGGCTTAAGTACCAAAGACAATGCAGAACAGCCAAGATTGCCAGCATACCTACTAGGTGGTAGGCTTCTACGACCCAACGATTTTGAGCTTGCATTGCTATGCTGCCACAGTGAAAACCTAACGCCAGTCAATGCTTCCCATGGAAATCATCATGAGCAAACAGAAGATCACGTTCCTAAACACCGAGGGTACGAGCCTTTCAGGTCTACTTGAAGCCCCTGAGTCACCCAGTGCTTACGCATTGTTCGCACACTGCTTCACCTGTGGTAAAGATATTAAAGCAGCTGCGCGTATTGCGAAGGCGCTGGTCGACAATAATATCGCTGTACTACGATTTGATTTCACGGGTCTGGGCGGCAGCGGCGGAGACTTCTCCAATACCAATTTTTCATCAAACGTTGCTGACTTGGTATCTGCGGCGGATTATTTACGCAACACGTATCAGGCACCATCCCTTTTGATTGGCCACAGCTTGGGGGGCGCTGCAGTCATCGCAGCAGCTAAGCACATCCCTGAGGGAAAAGGTGTTGTGACAATCGGAGCTCCCGCTGATGCGACCCATGTTATGAAGCAGTTCAAGGGTCAAGTAGAAGCTATCAGAGACATTGGTGAATATAGAGTTACGCTTGGAGGAAGGGAGTTCACTATAAAAAATCAGTTCCTCGAAGATATTGAAAGTCAGCAGCAGGATAAAAGCATCGCGAACCTCCGACGCGCACTGCTTGTTTTTCACTCACCTACCGACAATGTTGTATCCATAGAACAAGCACAGAAGATTTACCAGACAGCTAAACACCCGAAGAGCTTCATATCGCTGGACTCTGCCGACCATTTACTTACAAACAGCCGAGACGCAGAGTATGTTGCCTCATGCATTACCGCCTGGAGTTCCAGATACTTATAGCTTTATAGAATCATCACATAAAGGAATACCTATATGAGGTACTGCTCAATTATAATCCTAAAGCAGGCGAGAGAAAAAAGAAGAGTATATCCTACTTTTTGCGACAGTGAGTCGGCAAAGCGACAAGAAAAAGCAAATGCCGGAAGTAGCTCTCTATCAATAATACTCTTGATAATTTTGGTGACGTTTTTCGCGCTAGCTCTAATCGGAGCTAGCTAATTCCTGCGGAAGCTGGATACGAGAAGCTGGCGCACCGGCTACTAATATTGCGTCCATTCATTATAAGCCCAGCCCCGAAGTCTAATCGTGAAGCCCTAGTGCTCTACTGCTGGCAACTCACCTACCCATCAGACCAACCGCAACAGCCTAAGCGCTTATCTGAAATGCCGGCTCCACTCACATCCGTTACAGGAGCCGCCTAACTTACCGACAGCGCTGAGAGCAAAGATAGCTTGATCCCAGGGGAGCAGCTACGCACCTGAAATGCATTGAAATCGAGATGTGGAGCCGCTTGCAGATCTCAGGCTCAGCGTCGCATGGGCTGCTCCTGCCTGCTGACCGGACGAATGCAGGTTGAAAAAGGGCATTGCGAATTCTACCACTAGATGGTAGGCTAAGCCTGTACGCAAGAATCCGTACTCAACATTTCCATTTCTACGCCTTGGCGTAGCTGCGAGGATCACATGCAAGACTGGAAAAAAGCACGACAAGACATTAATGCTCGCGTTATGCAGCTCGGCTCGCTTTCACCGGAAACCATCAAGGGCGTGATGGCGCTGGGCGGGGCCGGCGCGAAAACCAACCACCTCGATGCGAAGACCCGCGAACTGATTTCACTTGCAGTGGCGGTAACCACTCGCTGCGACGGCTGCATTGCTTTCCACGTCGCCGAAGCCAAGAAGCTTGGTGTCACAGTTGAGGAGGTCTCAGAAGCTCTCGGAGTCGCAATCAACATGAACGCAGGCGCAGCCTTGGTTTATAGCACTCACGTGCTAGACGCCTTCGACAAGGAATGACCTGAGGAGGCTGCTCCCCTAACGAGCAGCCCACCTGAATTCAACACATAAGTGCAACGCTCACCCCTGCATAAACTTCGTACGGCGTCTTCCAGCCCAGGCGTTTTCGCGGGCGTAAATTGATCTTCGTTACCACGCGACTGACCGCCTCGACGGTCAGCTTGCTGAAGTCGCCGCCCTTGGGAAAATACTGCCGGAGCAGGCCGTTGGTATTTT
>NZ_JAOCCT010000075.1:0-1234 GCF_029840555.1 Stenotrophomonas sp. GD03877
TGAATCGCCCAGGATTTTGTAGACAGTCGTCAGCCGTTTAGTGCGTACTGCTTCTCGAACTCTACCGGGGACAGCCCGTCGTTGGAACTGTGCCGCCGTTTTGGGTTGTAGAACATCTCGATGTACTGGAAGACGTCGGCCCGTGCCTCGTCGTGATTGCTGTAGATCCTCCGCTTAATACGCTCCCGCTTCAGTAGCTGGAAGAAGCTCTCCATCGCTGCGTTGTCATGGCAGTTTCCTCGTCGACTCATGCTGCACACGATGTCGTGCTCGCGCAGGAAGCTCTGCCAGTCTTCGCTGGTGAACTGGGTTCCCTGGTCGGAGTGAAGCAGAAGCCCGGGGCTTGGCTTGCGCCGCCACACTGCGGCCAATAGCGCCTGCAAAACCAGGTCCGTATGTTGAGTTGGTCGGGTTGCCCATCCAACGACCTGACGCGAAAACAGATCAAGCACTACCGCCAAGTACAGGAAGCCGTCGTACGTGCGGATGTAGGTGATGTCCGTGACCCACGCGCGATTTGGCTCACTGACTTTGAAGCCGCGAGCCAGAACGTTCTTGGCGACTGATCCAACAGGGCCGCTCAATGGGCGTGGTCGCCGACCGTAGCCGACCATTGCCCGCAGCCCCTCGCTCTTCATCAAGCGTGCCACGCGATGACGACTACACGTCTCGCCAAGCTCGCGCAGATCTGTGGTCACTTTGCGGTGGCCATACACAGAGCCGCTTTCCAGCCAGCTGTGCTTGATTAGGCCGAGCAACCGCTGATCGTCCTTGTCGCGAGCGCTTGCCGGCTCTTTTAGCCAGGCGTAGTAGCCACTGCGATGGACGCCAAGCATCCGACACATCGCCGCGAGGCCGAACTCATCTGCGTGTTGCTTCATGAAGGCGTACTTTGCTCTTACCCCTTTGCAAAGTACGCGGCGGCTTTTTTTAGGATGTCTCGCTCTTCAGTGACTCTGCGTAGCTCAGCCTTGAGGCGGCGCACTTCCGCGTTCTGGTCCTGCTCGACACGCCGGCCAACATCGCCTTTGCCTTGTTGCCGCTTCCAGCCGTAAAGACTATGGATCGACACGCCCAGTCGCTCGGCAACCTCCGCTACCGGACGGCCGTACTCAACGATCTGTCGGACCGCCTCGATCTTGAACTCATCGGTGTACCGCTTCGTGCTCATAACCACCTCCGCCTAAGCCATAGTTTATGGCTGCGAGGTGTCTACGGAACCCTGGGCGATTCA
>NZ_JAOCCT010000076.1:0-1232 GCF_029840555.1 Stenotrophomonas sp. GD03877
TGTAGCAACTGTGTTGAGAGATGGGCCTTGGCCCCGCCGACAGTCGCACACGGTAGTGCCGGCCGCTGGCCGGCAGCCTTTTGGGGCACGCGCGGCAGGTTGGCTTCAGGCGGGGATCGATCCGCCTTGAGCGTCACGCACGCGAGCGTTGAGAATCACCAGCATCTTCCTCATCACCGCCACGATGGCTACTTTTCCTTCCTTGCCGCGGGCCCGCAGCGACCGGTAAAAGTCCCGTAATCGTGGCTCATGTCGCATGGCCGACATGGCTGCCATGTAGAGCACCTGGCGGATCTCGGCCCTGCCGCCATGGATGCTTCGCCTCCCTCGCATGGCTCCGCTGTCGTGGGAGATCGGCGCCACGCCGACCAGGCTGGCAATGGCTTTTCCGCTGATCTGACCCAACTCAGGCAGGTAGCTGGCCAGTACCGCCTGCAATGCCGGGCCGACCCCTTTCATCGACTTCAGCACTGCCAGTTGAGGCTGCTGCGCGACCTGTTCAGAGATCTGCTTGCCCAGCCGCTCGACCAGTGTCTGCAGGCGAATGATGTTGCCTTGCATCTGCCGGCGTAGCTCGCGGTCAGTCACCATTTCCTGCTGTTGGCGGGCTACGGTCAGTGCCTGCATCGTTTGTCGTCGCGCCCGCACAAACTCACGCAGTTTCCGCTGCCAGGGCTCCAGCGGCTGATAGGAAGGCAATTCCACCAGTGCGGCCATCTGCGCCAATACAAGAGCGTCCAAACGGTCCGTCTTGGCCACTTTACCCAGCCCCTGAGCCAGTCTACGCGCTCGCAGGGCGTTGGCACGGATCACCGGATGGCCGGCCTTGTGAAGGAAGTCCAGGACAGTCTGCTCATAGCCGCCGGTGGCTTCCAGCACGATCTGGCTGACCGGACGCTTCTTCAGCCAAACATCCAATTCAGAAAAGCCGGAGCGGTTATTGCAGACCTGCAGGGTCTGGCCGTCTGTCGTGCCGATATCCAATCGGCGCTTGCTCACATCGATCCCGATCCCGTTCATTGCCCGACTCCGTATAGTCTGCAAGGGTCGAGAGCTCCCCCGCTTGCCCAGTCTTATCGCTTCGAGTGTCAGCTCCAGCAACTGTTCGGGCGGATCAAGGGAGATTCCGGCGTGGGCGCCAAGCTACATGGCGATCGTCGAGATCCAGGCTCGTACGGCGGCCCACGCCGGCTCTCGACACCTACGCTGCCAGATTTCCATCAGATAAGGCT
>NZ_JAOCCT010000077.1:0-1159 GCF_029840555.1 Stenotrophomonas sp. GD03877
GCCCCCCCTGATCGGCGACACTATCCGTATCTGGTTCAAGGCTTCAATCGATGACGCAGCTGAGCTTCTCCGACGCCGAGCATGCCGGCAAGCGCAAGCAAACCCGGCGGGAAGTGTTCCTGGCCGAGATGGAGCAGGTGGTGCCGTGGAAGGCACTGCTGGCGCTGATCGAGCCGCACTACCCGAAGGCCGGCCGTGGCCGGCACCCGTACGCGATGGAGACGATGCTGCGCATCCACCTGCTGCAGCAGTGGTATGCGCTGAGCGACCCGGCGATGGAGGAGGCCCTGTACGAGATCGCCTCGATGCGCCAGTTCGCCCGGCTGTCGCTGCTGGAGGCGATTCCCGACGAGACCACGATCCTCAACTTTCGCCACCTTCTGGAACGACACAGCCTGGCGGTCAAGCTGCTGGACGCGGTGAACAGGCATTTGCGCGGCAAGGGTCTGCTGCTGCGCCAGGGCACGATCGTGGATGCCACGATCATCGATGCGCCCAGTTCGACCAAGAACGGCAGCGGCACGCGCGACCCCGAGATGCATCAGACCAAGAAGGGCAACCAGTGGTTCTTCGGGATGAAGGCGCACATCGGCGTGGACATGGAATCGGGCCTGGTGCACACGGTGGTGGCCACGGCGGCGAACGTGGCCGATGTGACCCAAACCGGTCAGCTGCTGCACGGCCGTGAAGCGATGGTATTTGCTGATGCAGGCTATACCGGTGCGGACAAGCGCGAGGAATTGAAGGGCAGCCAGGTCGCCTGGCACATCGCCCAGCGACGCAGCACGGTCAAGGCGCTGCCGGAGGGTGAACTGAAGGATCTGACCGGCTGGATCGAGCACTTGAAGGCGAAGGTGCGCTCGAAGGTGGAGCACCCGTTCCGGGTGGTCAAGCGCCAGTTCGGCCATACGAAAGTGCGCTACCGCGGGCTGACGAAGAACGCGGGGCAACTGAACGTGCTGTTCGCGCTGTCCAACCTGTGGATGGCGCGCAAGCGCCTATTGGCGATGAAAGGGAAGGTGCGTCCGGTGAGCGGGAAGAATGGGAATTTGCAAGCGATTGCAGCCTGAAATGGCAGGTAAAACCGCACCTCCCCGAGATTGTTGGCCCAAGTCGCGCGCATCAAGACAGCGCGATCGACCATGCATGAGGCGGGCGG
>NZ_JAOCCT010000078.1:0-1138 GCF_029840555.1 Stenotrophomonas sp. GD03877
AAAGCGGCGCTTGCGCGACCGCCGCCTACCTGCCAGACTCGCCAAAAAGGGCGGTTGAACTTCCTATACCCCAAGGTGGCCCTACCGCAGCATGTATTCACTAATATCTCAACCAAAGGAGTATTCGAGATGGGTAAGCTAGCTGGCAAGATTGTCGTAGTGACGGGGTCGGTTTCGGTCATCCCCGGGTTCGATTCCATTGGCTCGGCAACGGTTCGCGAAGCCTTGGCCGAAGGGGCCGATGGGGTTGTCATTTCCGACATCAACGATGAGCAGGGCGAGGCATTCGCCAAGAGCCTGAACGAGGAATATGGTGAGGGGCATGCGCTCTATGTGCATACCGACGTGACTGATCCGAAGGATGTTGAGAAACTTTTCGAGATCACTGAGAAGACCTATGGTCGGGTGGATGCCATCATGGCCAATGCCGGCGTGGCGACGGCTGAGGATTTCGATAAGGATCCCGAGGAGGTTCTGAAGTCGAAAAAATTCATCCAGAGCGTCAACGAGGACGGAGTGTTCAATACCGCGCTCTACGGCTCGCGGCTGATGATGAAGCACGGGACCAAGGGCTCGATCGTGCTGGTATCGAGCATCCACGGCGTCGCCGGTCGCCCGAAGGTGGTGAACACGGAGACGGGCGAGGTGCTGATTGAACGCTTCAATGCGGTCCAGTATACGATGGGGAAACACGGCGTTGTCGGCCTGTCGAAGGCCCTCGCGCTGCAGTTTGCGGAATACGGAATCCGAGTGAACACCGTGAATCCGGGATATATTATGACGCCGCTATTCCAGGCCGCTGTCACGACTGACAAAGAGAAGTTGTCGCATGAGAAATCCTTGGAAACGGATGCCTTTGACTTCACCCAGCTGGCGGCGCTGCACCCATTGTGCAACGATCCGGTGAAGGATGCAGATATTGTCCCGCGTGGGAAATTTGGTGGCCGTATGGGTGTTCCGGCCGAAATCGCCAAGCCGGCGGTGTTCCTGATGTCCGACGAGTCTTCCTTTATGACCGGTCAGAAACTGGTTGTCGACGGCGGGTATACCGCATGCTGAGCATCGGCGGATAGTTAGTGAGCTTCTCCCATTGTGTGGAGGGGCAAATGTGAAACGGGGCGCTTTGGCGCCCCGTTGC
>NZ_JAOCCT010000079.1:0-1123 GCF_029840555.1 Stenotrophomonas sp. GD03877
CCCTTCAGCGTGCGCTTCATCGAACTGATGCGCACCGGCGACAACGAAGCCTATTTCCAGCGCCACCACCTGCGCGCCGACGTGGTGATCGAGCAGCTGCTGGCGGCTGGCTGGCACGAACGGCCGCGCGCCGCCGATGCCGGCCCGGCGCGTGAGTACAGCCACCCGGACCATCGCGGCACGGTGGGCATCATCGCCCCGTATTCGCGTGACTTCTGCAAGGGCTGCAACCGCCTGCGGGTGACCGCCAAGGGTGACCTGCGGCTGTGCCTGTTCGGCGAGTTCGGCGTGCCGCTGCGCCCGCTGCTGCAGAGCGACGATGACCATGACGCGCTGCTGGCACGCATTACCACGCAGCTTGGCCTGAAAGCGGCCGGGCATGGACTGCACCAGGGCCAGACCGGGCTGACCCCGCACCTGGCCTCCATCGGAGGATGAGCAACACGATGAGTGGGGAATTGAATGCGGCCTTCCATATGGCCGATGTCCGCGACAAGCGCATCACCCGCCGACGTGCGGTGGCGGTGGGCGAGCTGCATGCCGGTCCAGTGGCCTATCCGCTGATCGTCGAGCGCCGCCTGCCCAAGGGCGATGCGCTGGTGATGGCCGAGATTGCCGGCCTGCAGGGCGCCAAGATGGCCTCGATGCTGATGCCACTGTGCCACCCGCTGCCGCTGGAACTGGTGCAGGTGTTCTGCGCGCCGGTACCGGAACGGCAGGCGATCCGCGTGTGGTGCGAGTGCGCCAGCGAGGCGCGCACCGGCGTGGAGATGGAGGCACTGGCCGGCGTCAACGCGGCGCTGCTTACCCTGTACGACCTGAGCAAGCCGGTGGAACCGGCCCTGCGCATCGAAGGCATCCGCCTGCTGTTCAAGGAAGGCGGCAAGCGCGGTGTCTGGCTGCACCCCGACGGCATGGACGATGCCGAGCGCACGCGTTTCAAGCCGCGTGCGCCGAAGGGCCTGGAGGGCGCGGCCTGCGCGGTGATCACGCTGAGCGATCGCGCCAGCGACGGCACCTATGAGGATATCTCTGGCCCGACCCTGGTGACCGGCCTGAAAAAGCTGGGCGGCGAGGTGGTGGCCGCTGAGGTGTTGCCCGATGGCATCGAGCCATTGGCGGG